>CASEDW010000126.1 GCA_949286775.1 uncultured Eubacteriales bacterium
ACTCCTAAGGGCATGGAAGACTAAGAATTATGAAACAATGTTGAAGTGTCGTAGTATATATTTTTGATAAAAATCATTGAGCTTTTTGAAGGTGAATAATCATGCGAATCTTAATGCTTGGAAACAGTTTTACTTTTGCCAATAATATGCCGCAGATGCTGGCGAATATGACAGGCGCCGAGGTCGTTCATCATACGCGCGGCGGCGCCCGCCTTGCTGAGCAGATAAATCCAAAAACAAAGATGGGTGCAAAAACCCTTGATGCCCTAAAAAATGAAAAGTGGGATTATGTTATTCTTCAGGAGATGAGCAATGCCCCGATAACTTCGAAAGAGAGTTTTTTAAATAACGTAAGTTTACTGTGCGATAAAATACGTGACATTGGCGCTGTTCCTGTTCTATATGCTACATGGGCATATCAAAAAGGCGGAAAGAAACTCGAATCTTTTGGGATGGATTATGATGAGATGTATCGGAAACTTTATGACGCGTATCATGAAGCTGCTGATAAAACGGGAGCTTTGATCGCCGATGTCGGAAAGCGGTTTTATGAAATTGCCGACAAATACGATATTTATGCAGATGACGGATGTCATCCGAATGAGCTGGGGTCGCAGACAGCGGCTCGCGTCATAGCAGAAGTGATTATGGATAAAAGTGTAAATTAATTTATTTTCAAAAATACCAATAATTTTTTGGAGAAAATTCAAAAAAATTATTGGTATTTTGAGCTTTCAGGTATGAGTCTTTCAGGTATGAGTCGAAAAAAGAACGATGTCTTGACGATTACAAATTTGAAAATTTATTTTCGAAATATTCTGATAATTATTCCTGTGAATCCACAACCGATGCATGCGCCGGCGCAGTCGATTATCACATCTTTAACAGCGGCGGCTCGTCCTGATACATACATCTGATGCATTTCATCTGTGGCGGCAAAACCGCCGCATATGAGGATTGTCAGGAAAAACAGGCCGAATCCTCTGATTCCGCATGCTCGCAAGGGGAGCATGACAGCAAAAGCGAGTATGGCATATTCTGTCATATGCGCTGCTTTTCTTACATAATATTCGTATTTTTCGATTTTGCTTTCTATTTCTTCTTCAGACCAGTCTGAATTTGTGATCTTTTCTGCCATCAGGACAATCCCCTTTGTTACTTTTTGGCTGAGAGAAGAGGATTCTATACCTGTCTGACCCGAAAAAGAAAATATCATATATGCTATACATGCCGCAGGAAGAAAGCTTAAGATTATTTTAAATATTCTGCCTATTATTTTCATATGATTATAGTTTAATTCGCGTTAATTACCCGGATAACTGAAATAGCCGAATTTTTTCTGATCTGCCTATTATAATCGCTGATGAAATTAAAATCAAATTTTAATCAGTAAAAGCCTCCTATATTAGAGGAAAAACCAAAAACAAATCCGCAGATAATCACAAATAGCGGAATATATTTGGTATAGTCAATTCCTGACATTTTGTTATACGGCTTTGCGAGTTTAAGCTTTGTAAGGATCAGGAAAATAAGATATCCGATCATAACTCCGGCAGTATTTGCAATGAGATCATTTATATCTGTTACTCTGTAAGCGGTGAAAAGCTGCGAAACTTCAATCGCGAGCGACAGACAAAATCCTATCAGCAGGGTATTTGCGGCTTTTTTGAATGTGTTGCTTATATACGGGCATAAAATGCCAAGCGGTATGAACAGCATTATATTTAAAATGAAAGTCAGACCAAGACCGTCGTCAAGAAGCATAAGATTTATATGAGGATTAAAGAGCGGAATACCTTTATCAAGCATTCTCATACAGTCTGTCAATGTCGGAATTCCAACGACTCTTGTAAACATTATGCCGATATAATACAGAAGAAGAAAAGAAAGCGCGATTGTTTTTATTTTAGGAATTTTATTGTCTTTATTAAAAATCTGAGCCAGAAATAACGCGAGGACGGCAAAGCCGATTACAAAAACCGGACTTATGATGAGCATATCTCTTATGCCGTCGAAAAAGGTATATTGAGTGACTGTTTCTACGTTAGCTGCTATAAGCATGGTGGATTCCTCCTGTAAAAATGTTTCAGTTTCTGACAGGATAATATTATATTCTTAAAATGGCGTTATAATAATTATTAAAGTATTCTTAAGGTGAGGCATTAAAGATTCACTTGTAAAGAAACAAGAAAAAGGAGATATCATTCATAAATGTGAAGCGATATCTCCTTGATTTTATACATTATAGAATTCTTTATACCATTCGGCGAATTTTCTTAGCCCTGTTCTTAAGCTGGTGTCAGGTTTGAAACCGTAATCTTTCTCGAGGGCGCTCGTATCGGCGTATGTTACGGGAACGTCGCCCGGCTGCATCGGCACGAGCTTTTTGTGCGCTTCGAAATCATAATCTTTTGGAAGAACTTCGGCACGTATCAGTTCTTCCTGAAGGATAGTTACAAAATCTAAAAGATTTTCAGGATTGCTGTTTCCGATATTGTATACGGCGTATGGAGGGATGGGCAGACCGTCTTCTCCGTTTTTTCTTTCAGGAGCTCCCTGCATTACGCGTTTTACGCCTTCTACAATATCATCAATGTAAGTAAAGTCGCGCTTGCAGTTTCCATAATTGAATATCTGAATCGTCTCGCCTTTTAAAAGTTTGTTTGTAAATCCGAAATAAGCCATATCGGGTCTCCCGGCAGGACCATACACTGTAAAGAAACGGAGACCTGTAGACGGTATGTTGTAAAGCTTGCTGTATGCATGAGCCATTAATTCGTTTGATTTTTTTGTGGCTGCATAGAGAGAAACCGGATTATCAACCTTATCGTCTGTGCTGTACGGAACCTTTTTATTAGTACCGTAAACAGAAGATGATGATGCGTAAACAAGATGTTCTACACCTTTTGCTCCGTTGTTATATGAGTGGCGGCATGCTTCGAGAATGTTGTAAAAGCCGATCATATTTGACTGAATATAAGCGTCGGGATTCGAAATGGAATAACGTACACCGGCCTGAGCTCCGAGATTTACTACTATGTCAGGCGTATGATCTTTAAATATCTTGTCTATTATCGCTTTATTTGCAAGGTCATCCTTATAGAAGACATATGTTGAATCGCTGTGTTCTGCGGCACATTTTTCTATTTCTTTTAATCGCCACTCTTTAATGCTCACATCGTAATAGTCGTTCATGTTGTCAAGTCCGACGATGTTTATGGGTGACTGTGTCTTTAAAAGTTCGAGAATGAGGTTGCTGCCGATAAATCCGGCTGAGCCTGTTATAAATACGGTTTTGTTCTTTAGATCAATGTGATTCATCTTCTTAATCCCTCTTGAAAATATCTCTTGTATATACTTTGTCTTTTACATCATCAAGGCATGAATCGTATCTGTTCGCGATAATTGCCCGGCTTTTTTGTTTGAATTTTTTCAAATCATTGATGACTTCCGAACCGTAAAATGTTTCGCCGTTTTTTAGTGTCGGTTCGTAAATAATAACTTTAGCGCCTTTGGCCTTGATTCTCTTCATTACGCCCTGGATGGAAGACTGGCGGAAATTATCGGAATTGCTTTTCATAGTAAGACGGTAGACGCCGATGATTATTTCTCCTTCTCTTTTCGGATCCCAGGTGCTGTTGGCTTCATATGCGCCGGCCATTTCGAGAACGTGATCCGCGATATAGTCCTTCCTCGTCCTGTTGCTCTCCACTATAGCCGTTATCATATTTTGCGGTACGTTGTCAAAGTTCGCGAGAAGCTGTTTTGTATCCTTTGGCAGGCAGTAACCGCCGTATCCGAATGACGGGTTGTTGTAATGGTTTCCTATTCTCGGGTCTAGGCAGACGCCGTCAATGATCTGCTGCGTATTTAAGCCTTTTGTCTCCGCGTAGGTGTCCAGCTCGTTGAAATAAGACACACGCAGCGCCAGATATGTATTCGCGAAAAGCTTAACAGCCTCAGCTTCAGTGAATCCCATGAATAATGTGTCGATGTTTTCTTTTATCGCGCCCTGCTGAAGAAGTTTTGCGAATGTTTCAGCCTTTTCTCTTGAATCTTCGTCGCATGATACGATGATCCTTGAAGGATAGAGATTATCGTAAAGCGCTTTTGATTCGCGCAAGAATTCCGGGCTGAAAATGATATTCTTCGTATTAAATTTTTTTCTTACTGATGCCGTATACCCTACCGGAATAGTTGACTTGATTATCATCGTCGCGTCAGGATTTACTTTTAATACAAGTTCAATCACGGCTTCTACTGCTGAACAGTCGAAAAAGTTCTTTTTGCTGTCGTAATTTGTAGGAGCAGCGATAACAACGAAATCGGCGTTTTTGTACGCGCTTTCGCCGTCGAGAGTCGCGGTAAGGTCGAGGTCTTTTTCTAAAAGATATTTTTCGATATATTCATCCTGGATAGGTGATTTTTTATTGTTGATGAGATCGACTTTTTCAGGAATAATATCGACTGCGGTGACATGGTTGTGCTGAGATAGAAGAGTGGCGATTGAAAGTCCGACGTATCCTGTGCCGGCAACCGCAATATTGTATTTTCTGTCGAGGATCGTTTTTTCTGAAACTGATTTTTCGTCTTCAAATAAGTCTACAACTTCAAAATCAAGCGCTTCTGCAATAGACTGAAGCTGGTCTATAGAAGGCTTATAATCAAGGCTTTCTATACGGCTGATCATGCCTCTGTGTATTCCGGTCATCTCTGAAAGATGAGCCTGTGTGATCTTTTTTCCTTTTCTTTTGGCGATTATCGCATCGGCCATTTTCTTATAAGACAGTTTTTTCATATTGCTTCTCCAAAAATGTCATTAATAATCACAAAAATGTGTTGTTTTGAATGAGCTTTGTTACTTTAAATGATAACAAAATAGTATAGAGGTGTCAATTCAAAATGAATGATAAAATAAAATTCTATTATTAATGACATTTTGTAAAAACATAAAAAAGTCCTGTTTCCGAGAAATTTTATAGCATTATTATTTCGTGGTTCATATATAATGATAAGTGAAATATGTCATAGTTTTTTTATACGGCGTAAAGTAAAATTAATATGAGTCAAGGCTCGAAAAAATGCGGTAACTCATAAAATTTATAACAGGATCGGAGGAAAATATGAAGGCATTGGGATTGTCGTTCGGACGAAAAGATAAAAATTCGGATATAATGGTTAAACAGGTGTTGAAGCAGTTAAAAGCAAATGGCTGTGAAGTGAAATTTATTCATACTTTGGATCTTGATCTTCAGCCGTGCAGCGGATGTACAGCGTGTGTCGGAAGTCTGATGGCGGGTGGAAAAGGCGACTGTGTGCTCAAAGATGATTTTCATATCATCGACGAAGCTTTTATGGAGGCGGACATCATTGTTGTATGCGCGCCGATTTTCTGCCTGTCTCCTACAGGACAGTTCAAGATTCTCTGTGATAGAATGGGACCGTCGCACGATTTTTCGTTCCGCACAAACGCCCTTGAAGTTGGAAAAGCGCGCGGCCTTTCGGAGGATAAGCTTGTCGATCCGAGAACATTCAAGAAAAGAGTTGCCGCTCTGATGACGGTTGGCGGCGCACGCACAAAACACTGGACAAGTTTCGGAATTCCTACCATGTATCAGATGTTCGCAAATGGTATGCAGGTGGTGGATGTTTACAACGCGTATAACGCGATGGGTTATGATCATATGATCGGAAATAAGAAACTCATGGAGCGTTTGACGAAGATGGGCGATAATCTGTTTTTTGCCGCAAGTCACGATATCCCGGAAGACTACTGGTGCGGCGATGAAGAGGGCGTTTGTCCTGTGTGTCATCAGGACATGCTTACGATCCTTCATGATAAGATGCGTGTAGAATGTCCGATTTGCGGAATCGAGGGAACGCTTAAAGTTGTCGACGGAGAGATAAAAGTGGATTTCCCGGAAGAGCAGATAGAACATTCACGTCTTCGTTATTTAGGAAAGCTTGATCATTACATCGAGATCCGCGACAGCGATAAGAATCCGGAAAAAGTAAGAATTCCGAATTTGAACGAAGTTATAAAAGAATTTAATGAAAGCTGCGGGTTTTAAAGTCAGATGAAAATACTTGTCAGCGCGTGCCTCATGGGACGAAACTGCAAATACAACGGAAAGAACAATTATTCCGAAGCGGTTAAGGAATTTGTAAAAGGTCATGAAGTGATAGAAGTCTGCCCTGAAGTTTTGGGAGGACTTCCGACTCCGCGCATTCCGTCTGAAATAGTAAACGGAAAAGTTATAAATGCTGAAAATAAAAGCGTTGATCTTGAATTTAGAAGAGGAGCAAAAAAAGCGCTTGAAATAGCAAAAGAACATCATGTGGACGTCGCGATTCTTAAATCTAAAAGTCCGAGCTGCGGCGCCAAAGAAATTTATGACGGTACTTTTTCGGGTCGGACGATAAAAGGAATGGGAGTGTTTGCGCGGCTCCTAAAGGAAAATAATATAAAAATGATCGATGTTGAAGATCTGCAAAAGGGGGAAGGATCACTTTACTGATCCTTCCCCTTCAGACTGTTCGTTTGGAATTTCGTATTCGTGCCTGAGCTTTTCGTCTTCTTTTGTAACGAAAAATTTTCTGACTGCGAACAAAACGCCGATAGCCAATACTCCCCAGAATATCTGAAATGTATCGAGATGCTCTACGACCATCTGTCTTGCGATGGAAAAGAGCAGAACTTCAAGGACACTCTGTACTGAATGTTTGCAGAGCATGTTTATGAACTCGATGCCTACGATGAGAGCCAGCGCCTTGGAAAGAAAATCCGAAAAGAAGGCTGAGTTCATGTCTGCAAGACTTGTATTTGTAAGCGAGAGTATGAGCTGGATTCCTGTTATTGCGATTACTACCAGTATCACCACCGAGAGGGCTATCTCAAGATATCTCGCCAGATTGTATATTATAATGTTGAGTTTTTTTCTGAAATTATGATTTGAATTGTTCATGTTCCGCC
>CASEDW010000127.1 GCA_949286775.1 uncultured Eubacteriales bacterium
CTCTTTCGCGTTTTTCGCCTGATTTTTCGGCATTCCTGCTACCTTTAAATATCCTTCGTCAACAAGGACTTTAAAATTAGAAAAGAAAGATTCGTTTTCTATAGACGCCGTGATCGACACTTTTCTATATACCGCCGGAGGATAAAAAATGCTCAAAAATCTTCTCGCAATCAGATCGTATACATCAGAAGAGAGTTTTGACAGATTAGACAGAGCGTTCATTCCCTGACCTGTAGGAATGATAGCATAGTGATCCGTTATCTGTTTGTCGTTTGTGTATCTCGTTTTTCCGATATCTTTATACGACTGCTTCTGAATCACTTCCCGGGCAAACTCACCAAGGACGCCGTGATTTGAAAGCCCTTTTATATTCTTAAAGATTTCTTTTGCCACCGCGCTGGAAAGCACTCTCGCGTCTGTTCTTGGATAAGTTACAAGTTTTTTTTCATATAATTCCTGAACCACATTTAAAGTCTGATCGGGACTTATCTTAAAGCGCTTCGAGCACTCGTTCTGAAGCTCCGCCAGGTTAAACAAAAGCGGAGCGTTTTTCGATTCTTTTTTGTTTGATATCTGCTCCACAGTCATTTCCTGCGGATCGACCGCCTTAAGTTCCCGGATGAATTTTTCGGCTTCCTCTTTTTTTAAGAATCCGTTTTCTTTATATAAAAGGGGCGAACCGTTATACCGGCTTTTTGGATTGCATTTCCACTCCGCCGTTATCCCGGCCTCATTTGCCGACAAATTAGAGAGCACTCTGTAAAAAGAAGTCTTTTTGAAATTCCTTATTTCCCGTTCTCGTCTGACTACCATGCCGAGCACGCATGTCATCACCCTGCCGACAGATATGGCCTGATACTTTTTTCCGAGAAAGTTTGATACTTCGAAACCGTATTTCAGCGTCAGTACCCTGGAAAAATTTATACCCATCAGATAATCTTCTTTCGCCCGCAGGTACGCGGCGTCGGAAAGAGCGTCGTACTCGGACAGATCTTTCGCTTCCCTTATCCCTCGAAGAATTTCCTCTTCCGTCTGAGAATCTATCCACACTCTCTTCTGCTCTTTACCTTTTACGCCCGCCATCATCGCAACGAGACGGTATATGTATTCTCCCTCTCTTCCCGAGTCAGTGCAGACATAGATTGTTGCTACGTCTTTTCGATTGAGAAGTCCCGATACGATTCCGAACTGTTTTTTTACGGCCGGTATTATCTCATATTTAAAATCCTGCGGCAAAAAAGGAAGAGTATCGAGCGCCCATCTTTTATATTTTTCGTCATACGCGTCAGGATAGCTCATTGTAACAAGATGTCCGACACACCATGTAATAACATAGCTGTCGGACTCCATGTAACCATCCTTTGACGCCATCTTTTCTTTAAGTGCGTTCGCGAATTCCCTCGCTACGCTCGGTTTCTCCGCGATAAACAAAGATTTGCTCAAAAGTCAGTATTCTCCTGTATTATAATGTTGAAGCCATTTGGATTACTTAGCTTCGATGTATCCCATCTCTACAAGCGATTCAGCGCAGAGAACGGCTCCGCCTGCAGCGCCTCTTACAGTATTGTGTGAAAGACCAACGAATTTCCAGTCGTAGATGCTGTCTTCACGAAGTCTTCCCACGCTTATTCCCATTCCGTTCTCATAGTCAACGTCGAGTTTAACCTGAGGACGGTTATCCTCTGTCAGATACTGAATGAACTGCTTCGGAGCAGACGGAAGGTTGTGCTCCTGAGGAAATCCTTTAAAGCTTTCCAGTTTCTCGATAAGCTGCTCTTTTGTAGGCTGTTTGCGGAATTTAACAAATACAGCAGCCGTATGTCCATTGAGAACAGGAACACGGATGCACTGGCATGTGATCTTAGGCTCTTCGGCTTTTACGATCACGCCGTTTTCAATATGTCCCCAAATTCTTAATGGCTCCTGCTCGCTCTTTTCTTCTTCTCCGCCGATATAAGGGATGATATTTTCCACCATTTCAGGCCAGTCTTTAAATGTCTTTCCTGCTCCTGAGATAGCCTGATATGTTGTCGCTACTACTTCATAAGGCTCAAACTCTTTCCATGCCGTAAGAACAGGCGCGTAACTCTGAATAGAGCAGTTAGGCTTAACGGCGATAAAGCCTCTCTTTGTTCCGAGACGCTCTTTCTGATATTTGATAACCTCAAAATGATCGGCGTTGATCTCAGGAACAACCATCGGAACATCAGGCGTCCAGCGGTGAGCGCTGTTATTTGAAACTACAGGAGTCTCTGTTTTAGCGTAAGCTTCCTCGATCGCTCTGATCTCGTCTTTTGTCATATCTACAGCCGAAAATACAAAGTCAACTGTTGAAGCTACTTTTTCAACTTCATTTACATTAGATACGATAAGTTTTTTTACGGCTTCAGGCATAGGAGTCGTCATTTTCCAACGTCCGCCTACTGCCGCTTCATATGTCTTTCCGGCGCTTCTTTCGCTTGCCGCAACTGTTACCACCTCAAACCACGGATGATTTTCAAGAAGCGAGATAAATCTCTGACCAACCATTCCTGTAGCGCCAAGTATACCTACTCTTAATTTTTTCTGCATTTAGTATTTCCTCCTCAAAATTATTCTTAAAAATGTATTTATTCTGTTGAGTCAGCAGTGATTTCAAAGCTTCGCACTTTCAAAATCACTAAAACCATTCAGATTTTATAAATTTAAATATTCTCTGTTTGCCTTAATGACCTGTTTCATTACTTCAGAGCCCGGCGCTCCGATCGTATTTCTCTTTTCAACGCATGTGGTCATCGCGATCGCTTCATATATATCGTCGCCGATCACATCAGAGAATTTCCTGAACTCCTCCAGCGAAAGATCGTCAAGAGCGCATCCCTTATCTATACAGTAAAGCACAAGTCTTCCTGAAATACCATGAGCGTCTCTGAAAGGAACTCCTTTGACGACAAGATAATCTGCAAGATCAGTAGCGTTTGTAAATCCGTTTTTAGCCGACTGCTCCATTTTCCTATCGTTGAATTTTGCCGTCGCCATCATGCCGGCAAAAAGTGTCAAACAGTTTTTTACTGTATCGATGGCGTCGAAGGTCATCTCTTTGTCTTCCTGCATGTCTTTGTTGTAGGCAAGAGGTATTCCCTTCATGAGAGTCAGCATCGATATGAGGGCGCCGTATACGCGTCCCGTCTTTCCTCTGACAAGTTCGGCGATATCGGGATTTTTCTTCTGAGGCATTATCGAACTTCCTGTGCTGTAGGCGTCGTCAAGTTCGATAAAACGGTATTCATCCGAATTCCAGATTATCACCTCTTCGCAGATCCTGCTTAAGTGCATCATAACAGTAGAAAGGGCTGATAAAAGCTCAATCAGATAATCCCTGTCTGAAACGGAATCCATGCTGTTTAAAGTCGGTCCGTCGAATCCCAAAAGCGAAGCCGTAAGATTTCTGTCCAGCGGATAAGTCGTTCCAGCGAGAGCGCAGCTTCCGAGAGGACATGTGTTCATGCGCTTCTTTATGTCAGAAAGCCTTCCTCTGTCTCTTTTAAACATCTCAAAGTAGGCTCCCATATGATGCGCCAGCGTCACCGGCTGCGCTTTCTGCATATGGGTAAATCCCGGCATGTATGTATGAATGTTTGCTTCCATTATGTGATGTATAACGCGAAGCAGCTCATAGAGACGTTCGTCAATCTCATTTATCTCGTCTCTGACATAGAGTTTCATATCGAGAGCCACCTGATCGTTTCTGCTTCTGCCGGTATGAAGTTTCTTTCCCGTATCGCCTATCATGTCGATGAGATTAGCTTCAACAAAACTGTGTATGTCTTCATATTTGTCCGTGATTTCGAGGGTTCCGTTCTCGACGTCATTTAAAATGCTTTCAAGACCATCGATAATCTTCTTTGCCTCATCGTCAGTCAAAATGCCTGCTGAGGCGAGCATTGTCACATGCGCCTTGCTGCCCTCTATATCATGACGATATAATCGTTTATCAAAAGAAATCGAAGCGTTAAAATCGTATACCTGCTTATCAGTTTCTTTTGTAAATCTTCCTCCCCATAACTGAGCCATGTATATATACCTCTTTTTTACTTATTTATCTTCCTGTTCATGCCTTTTATCTCTCATGGACGCTTCTCTTTTACTGAATACGCATCCGCAGTAATTCTGTCTGTAAAGATCATACTGCTTTGAGAGCTCTGTAGATCTCAGATATCCGCCCTTTTTCTTAAAATCAGAGCATAAATACCTGACTCCGTATTTTTTTGAAAGTTCTTCTCCAATATTATTCAGTTTTTCAGCATTTTTCAAGGGGCTAATAGTCAAAGTGGTGGTAAAATAATCAAATTTGTCTGATTTAGCCAACTGGGCAGTTCTTTGAAGCCTTAGTCTAAAGCATTTTTCACACCTTAGTCCGCCCTCCGGCTCCTCTTCAAGACCTCTTACAGTCTCATGATAAAGCCTGTTTTCATATTCGCCCGCAATAAATGAGACCGGATGTTTGAAATTCATCTCATTTATAAGCCTTTTTTGCTCTTCAATTCTGAATAAATATTCACTCTCAGGTTCAATATTCGGATTATAATAAAGTACCGTTATATCAAAAAAGTCCGAAAGATACTCCAGACAATAGCTGCTGCATGGCGCGCAGCAGCTATGTATAAGTAACCTCGGAACGTTTCCTTCTTTTATATTGCTGATCTCTTTTTCCAGCTCCCTCTGGTAATTACGTTTGTTCGGCATTTTCCTCCGCCTTTCTCCGCCTTCCGGCAAACGCGTATCTTGCGATAAATATATATCCGGCGCACAGCAGCAGCTGCACGTAATAGCTTATTCCCCTGCTCAGTACAAGAGCCGGCAGAAGAAACGCGGCCGGAAATACTGTTGAAAACAGGTTAGCGAAAAGAGCTTCGCTTATGCCTACTCCGCCGGGAATAGGCAGCATGTCAACACAAAGAGACACTGTCGCCTGAAGAATAACTATCTTTGTGAAAGATTCGCCTTGCAGTCCGAACGCCCTGTATACAAAGTATGTGACAGAAAACAGGCAAAGCCTTTGAAGAACAGTCAGCAAAAACAATATTACCATCGTCCCTTTGTGGGATTTGAAAAAATCAGCCGTCTGCGTATATCTGGAC
>CASEDW010000128.1 GCA_949286775.1 uncultured Eubacteriales bacterium
GATGTTTACATACGATTTTGTGTCTATGAGGACCGCAAAAACATGAGGATGTAATCATTTTTCATAGAAAAATGTATGGAATCCGAAGGTTTTTAGTGATTTCGGGAGTGCGCAGCACGGAGAAATCACGGCTGACTCATAGAAAGTTCCGTTTGTCGGGCAAATCATTAGATAAAGCTATTTTAAATGTATTAAACATTATGAGAAAGCAGGTAAATCAAAAATGAAATTACTGTCTGTAGCAGTTCCATGTTATAACTCTGAGGCATATATGGATAAATGTATCGAGTCGCTCCTGTCAGGAGGAGAAGACGTTGAGATACTGATTATCGACGACGGTTCGACAAAAGACAGAACAGCCGAGATAGCCGATGCCTACGCTGCGAAATATCCGACTATAGTAAGGGCAATACATCAGGAAAACAAAGGCCATGGAGGAGCGGTCAACACGGGCATAGCAAATGCGACGGGAGTATATTTTAAAGTAGTGGACAGCGACGACTGGGTTGATGAAGGCGCTTTTAAAAGAATTATCAAGACCCTTGACGATATCGTGAGAGGGCCGGAGACGGTGGATCTTTTTCTGGCGAACTATGTATATGAAAAGGTCGGACAGAAAAAGAAACGTATCATGCGTTTCCTCAAGAATTTTCCGCAGGACAGGATATTTAAATGGGATGAGATGAAACCTCTTGACGCGGCTCACTATGTGCTGATGCACAATATAATCTACAGAACAGAGCTTTTGCGTGAATCAGGTCTCGTTCTTCCTGAGCATACCTTCTATGTGGACAATATATTCGCTTTTGTTCCGATGAACAAAGTCAAAACTCTGTATTATACAAATGAAAACCTTTACAGATATTATATAGGAAGAAACGATCAGTCTGTAAACGAGCAGGTTATGATGTCGAGGATAGATCAGCAGATAAAGGTTACTAATATCATGATCGATCATATGAAAGAGGTGCAGAAGTCGGTAAAGGGCAAATGCAAGGAGTATATGATACACAACCTCGGAATCATAATGGTCGTAACCTCCATCATGCTCATCAGGATAGGAACGCCCGAGGCGCTTCAGATGAAAAAAGACATATGGAAGCGTTTTAAGCAGGATACTCCTGAAAGCTACAAGAAACTCAGACATACGCTTCTTGGAAGCGCTATGCATCTTCCGGGAAAAGTCGGAAGAAGTCTTACCGTTTACGGATATAAGATCGCGAATAAAGTTTACGGATTCAATTGATGAGTCAAGGGACAAATGGGCACAAATTACGGTGGACTCATATAATAGTCCATTTGTCGGGCAACTTGATTGATTAAGAATGATTGGATTAAATGACATATGAGAATCGGAAGCGGATATGACGTTCACAAACTGACGGAAAACAGAAAACTCATACTGGGCGGAGTCGATATACCGTATGAAAAGGGGCTTCTCGGACATTCGGACGCCGACGTACTGCTCCATGCGGTAATGGACGCTCTTTTGGGAGCGGCGGCATTGCGCGATATAGGATATCATTTTCCTGATACAGACGACAGATATAAGGGTATATCGAGCGTAGTTCTTTTAAAAGAGACAGGAAAAATGATCAGGGAAAAAGGCTTTAAGATAGTAAATATCGACGCTACGATAATCGCTCAGAGGCCTAAGCTAAAGGACTATATTGAAAAAATGATAACTAATATCGCTGAGGCGCTTGAAATCGGCGCTTCATGCGTGAATGTAAAGGCTACGACGGAAGAAGGACTCGGTTTTACGGGGCAAGGCCTCGGAATAGCGGCTTCTGCCGTGTGTCTTATTGATTAAACACATAGTTGTGTTTTTGACAACCATATCATATTTATTAAGGAAACAGATCATATGAGATTTTATAATACTTTAACAAGAAAAAAAGAAGAATTTGTACCTATCACACCGGGAAAGGTGTCTATGTATGTATGCGGACCCACCGTTTACAATCTTATACATATCGGAAACGCTAGACCGATGATCGTCTTTGATACTTTAAGAAGATATCTTGAGTACAAAGGATACGATGTAAATTATGTTTCAAATTTTACTGACGTTGACGACAAGATTATAAAGGCGGCAAACGAGGAGGGAGTGGATCCTGAGGTTATCTCCACAAGATATATTGCCGAATGCAAAAAAGACATGGAGGCGATGAATATAAAGCCTGCCACGACCCATCCCCTTGCGACTAAAGAGATAGGCGGAATGATCAAAATGATCAAAACCCTTATAGATAAGGACTATGCCTATGAATCTGACGGAACTGTATATTTCAGAACGAGAAAATTTAAAGAATACGGAAAGCTCTCTCATAAAAATATAGAAGAGCTTGAAAGCGGACACAGAAAAGAAAAAGAGGCTATAAAAGTCACCGGAGAAGAACAGAAGGAAGATCCCCTTGATTTTGTTCTATGGAAGCCGAAAAAAGAAGGCGAGCCTTTCTGGAAATCGCCATGGTCTGAGGGGCGTCCGGGATGGCATATCGAGTGTTCCGTTATGGCTGGAAAATATCTCGGAAAAACCATTGATATTCATGGAGGCGGCGAGGATCTCGTATTCCCGCATCATGAAAACGAGATAGCCCAGAGCGAGTGCTGCAACGGAGTTCCGTTCGCTAACTACTGGCTTCACAACGCGTTTTTACAGATAGACAAACAGAAAATGAGTAAATCCCTTGGAAATTTCTTTACAGTAAGGGAAATCTGCAATGAATACAGCGGACAGATTCTGCGTTTCTTTACCCTTACGGCTCACTACAGAAGCCCGCTCAATTTTGCCAGAGAGATAATGCAGTCGGCGGCGAATTCTCTTGAGAGAATTCTGACGGCGGCGGATAAATTAAGAAGCGTAATTTCAGCGGCAAAAGAAGGAGAGCTTTCCAAGGAGGAAACGGCTAAGCTTGAAGAGTTGAAAGCTTTCAGAAAGAAATTCGAAGAAGCCATGGACGACGATATAAACACGGCTGACGCGATTACGGCGATCTTTGATCTCGTAAAATTCGCGAATGTCGAAGTTACTTCTGACGGAACAAAGGCATTTGCCTCAGCAGTGCTCGATGAACTTACACAGCTCTGCGATATTTTAGGCATTGTGCTTGAGGCAAAGGAAGAAGAGCTTGAGCCAGAGCTTGCGGCGCTTATAGAAGAGAGAACAGCGGCAAAGAAAGTAAAGGATTTTGCCCGCGCCGACGCCATAAGAGCTGAACTCCTTGAAAAAGGTATCGAATTAAAAGACACGAGAGAGGGCGTAAAGTGGAAGAGAATCTGATACAGGATACGCTCATAAAGAAAATAGATCCAAATGAGGCGGAGCATTTTTCGGCGCTTGTGCTGGCGTATATCGGAGACGCTGTTTTTGAAGTTTTCGTAAGAAAAATGCTTATCGCCAGGGCGAATATGCAGGTGAACAAACTCCACAAAGCGGCGACTGCGCTGGTTAAAGCGGAAGCCCAATCCAGGATGATAGCCGCATTGACGCCGGAACTTACCGAAAAAGAAATAAAAGTCTACAGACGGGGACGCAACGCCAAGAGCAATACTTCGGCAAAAAACGCCTCTATTACAGATTACAGACGCGCGACAGGTTTCGAGGCGCTTATGGGATATCTGTATCTGAGCGGACAGGAAGAAAGAATGCTGGAGCTCATGGAAAAGGCAGTCATATCTGAAAGGAACAGAGAAGATGAAAAATAATTCTGAAGAAAACAGCCGCATAGAGGGACGAAATCCTGTGCTTGAAGCGTTCCGCTCGGGAAAGACAGTTGACAAGCTTTTTGTTCAGGAGGGCTGCAAAGACGGAGCGATACTCACGATCTTAAGAGAGGCGAAAAAGCAGGATACCATAATAAACAAGGTCACAAAAGAAAGACTAAATCAGATGTCTGAAACGGGCTCTCATCAGGGCGTTATAGCTCAGATATCAGCTTACGGATATTCTACGGTCGATGATATTCTTGAGAACGCCAGAAAGAAAGGCGAACAGCCCTTTGTTCTTTTGCTTGACGGCGTTGAGGATCCTCACAATTTCGGAGCCATACTAAGGACTGCGAATCAGGCGGGAGTTCATGGCGTCATAATCACGAAACACAGAAGCGCTTTGATGACCCCGACAGTGGCGAAAGCTTCCGCAGGGGCGATAAATTACGTTCCTGTGGCTAAAGTTTCAAATCTGGGAAACGCGATAGAACAGCTGAAAAAAGAGGGATTGTGGTTCGTATGCGCTGATATGGACGGCACAAGGATGTACGATCTCAATTTAAAGGGTCCCATAGGAGTTGTTGTTGGAAATGAAGGAAACGGCGTAAGCAGACTCATAAAAGAAAAATGCGACATGACAGCGTCTATTCCGATGAAAGGAGACATAGATTCCCTCAATGTCTCCGTAGCAGCCGCTATCCTTTCGTATGAAATAGTCAGACAGCGATTATTCTGACCGGTGACAAATGGAAGAAAACTTTGAAAGATTATCAGACGAAGAAATAATCAATTTATATAAAAACGGCGACAGCGGCGCAGGAGAATATCTTCTGAGCAAATATAAAACCCTTGTGAGGAAGAAAGCCAGGCTTTACTATCTGGACGGAGGAGATCAGGAGGATCTTCTCCAGGAAGGTATGCTGGGGCTTTTTAAAGCCATGAAAGAATACGATCCCTCAAGGCAGACTTCGTTTTTCACATTTGCCGATCTGTGCGTCAATCATCAGATGCTTACAGCCGTTGAATCGGCAAACAGAAAGAAGCACAAACCGTTGAATGAGTCTGTCCCGATCGAAGGACTTGACGAATCGAAAGTTATCAAGTCGGGCAACGTAAATGAAAATCCCGAAACGCTGTTTGTCGAAAGAGAAACTGCCGATCAGATGCTCGAAGAATGGAAAAAACTTTTCAGCGGTATGGAAACAGAAGTATTTAATCTGTATCTGGAGGGATATGATTATCTTCAGATCGCTGAAAAGTTGGGAAAGTCGGGAAAATCGATAGATAACTGTCTTCAGAGAATTAAAAACAAAATAAAGAAAAGCAGAAATTAAAAACGTACGGATGCGCCTTTGTGGAACAGCCGTACGTTTTTTAATATAAAAATAAAGCTACTAACCGGATTTGAACCGGTGACCTCATCCTTACCAAGGATGCGCACTACCTCCTGTGCTATAGCAGCTTAACTCACGATTGTAAATTGTAACAGATGCGGTGTCTTTTGTCAATTGATTCGATGAGATTGATTCAGAATCTCCAATATAACTTAATAGTTGTGCATATTAGAGTAAAAAATTATAAAAAATATAACAATATAACAATAGCAGCAGTAAATATGACGAATTTCTTTAATATATTTTGTATAAGTTTGAAGTATAAAATCATTTATTACATGTGAAAATGTGATATAATATCGTTAATCAAAAAAAGTTTTTTCTAAAAATGACTAAAACATTTGATTTTTACTATATCAATTATAGTAAAATTTCAAAGAAAATATGTTATTGATGAAAATCTGAGTATAATTGGTGAGGTGAGACAGCATATGATCAAAAAAGAGATGATTGCGATGCTTTTGGCAGGCGGACAGGGATCAAGGCTTGGAGTCCTGACAGACAAAGTCGCAAAACCGGCGGTTGCTTTTGGCGGAAAATACAGAATCATAGATTTTCCTCTCAGTAACTGTATTAATTCAGGAATCGATACAGTTGGCGTCTTAACACAGTACCAGCCTTTGAGACTCAACTCTCATATCGGAATAGGAATTCCGTGGGATCTTGATAAAGGAGAAGGCGGCGTCACACTGCTTTCACCGTATGAGAGTAATTACGGAAACGGATGGTACAGCGGCACGGCGGACGCCATTTATCAGAACATTACTTTTATGGACAAATATGATCCGGATTATGTTGTTATTCTTTCGGGCGATCATATATACAAGATGGACTACCAGCTTATGCTTGATTATCACAAGGCAAACAAAGCGGATCTTACTATCGCGTGCATGACCGTACCCTGGGAAGAGGCAAGCAGGTTCGGTATCATGATAACAGATGAGTTCGGTAAGATAACTGAGTTCGAAGAGAAACCTGAAAATCCAAGAAGCAACCTCGCTTCGATGGGTATTTATATCTTCAGTTATGACGTGCTCAAAAAGACTCTTAAGAAATTGAAAGACGTGCCGAACCTTGACTTCGGTATGCATGTTCTTCCTGATATCAGGGAAAACAACGGCCGAATTTACGCATATGAATTCAGCGGATACTGGAAAGACGTCGGAACCCTCGGATCATATTGGAGCGCGAATATGGAGCTGATAGATATCGTTCCTGAATTCAACCTCTATGAGGAATTCTGGAAAATATATACAAATTGCCAGACGATAAATCCGACATATATTTCAGATACTTCGAAAATTGAAAGAACCATTATATCATCGGGATGCGAGATATACGGTGAAGTTGTCAATTCAGTGCTTGGATTTGACATTACCGTAGGCAAAGGAACGGTGATTAAGGATTCCATTATCATGAACGGAGTTACTATCGGCGAAAACTGCCATATAGAAAAAGCGATCATCGCTGAAGACACTAAGATAGGAGACAGAGTAACGCTCGGCGCAGGCGAAGAAGTACCTAACGTTGTAAAACCGAAGATATACGGAGACGGAATCTGTAC
>CASEDW010000129.1 GCA_949286775.1 uncultured Eubacteriales bacterium
GCCATGCTGGAAGCGGAAAGGATTGCAAAAGACCCGTCTGTAAAAGGATATAATGACCTTGATGAGTTGTTTGCGGATCTGAAAAAATGAGAAAAACAAAGTACACCGTCAAATATACAACTGCTTTCAAAAAAGACTTTAAGCGCGCAATAAAGCGTGGTCTGAAAATTGAACTGCTGGAACAGATCGTGGAGTTGCTGTCGACTGGCGAGCCATTGCCGGATAAAAACCGCGATCACGATTTATCTGGAGATTGGGTGGACCATCGAGAGTGTCACATTCTCCCAGATTGGTTGCTTATTTACCGTATTGAGGATGACGTGCTGGTTTTGACTCTGACTCGAACAGGGTCGCACAGCGACTTGTTTGGCAAATAGACAGTCTGCCGCCGTATGATCTGTACGGCGGTTTTTCCGTTTGTAAAGAGGAAACGTTCAATGTCTTTAGGTAGTACGCGGTAAGAAAGAACAGGATATACATTATTTGCCGTGAACAAGTATTCAAATAAAATCAGAGGGGTGAGTTTATATGTTTTGTCCTAAATGCGGAAAACATGTTGACGATAATTTGAAATATTGTCCGCGCTGCGGATATGCTCTTAAAGCTGAGCGTGATGCCAGAGGAAACAGAAGAGCTGGTAACGACAATAAAAGGCAGAAAAGCGACAGAGCTTATTATACAGGAAACGAAAATAAACCGGGGAAAAATTCAAAAATGAAACTGATGATCGTAACTGTCGCTGTGGCTACGGTCGTATTTGTCGGAGCGGGTCTTTTGATCGTGAATGGCTTACTGGGCAGCAGAAACAGTCAGACGCAGACTGATACATCAGAAGATACGGGATTTGAGGCTTATTATAAAGATTCAACTGATGAAGATATCGTTTTTGAAAATGGCTCGCTCTATGTAGATTCGCAGATCCTTCTGACAGCTGATAGCGGCGTGTCAAAGGATCAGGTTGAAAAAATCGCCGCCGACAAGGGCGGTCAGATCGTCGGATATATTTCGATAACTAATGATTATCAGATCGAATTTGCCGATGGCAAAACATACGATGAGCT
Source organism: uncultured Eubacteriales bacterium (assembly GCA_949286775.1). Lineage (GTDB taxonomy): Bacteria > Bacillota > Clostridia > Lachnospirales > Lachnospiraceae > Alectryocaccobium. The sequence continues at coordinate 1,062 of CASEDW010000129.1, forward strand.
CGAACAGATAATTGATGAGTGGAACCAGGATGACAGGATAGAAAGCGCAATTTTCAATTATGCTGTTCCGATGGAGGCGGATTCAGTAGATTACAAAAATGATTCATGGACAAATTCATATGATGAAAATGATAAATCGGGGTCAGAATGGTCTGAAGCAGAGCCGGACGGAAGCAACTGGTGGGCGGAAGCAATCAGCATGCCGACGGTTTGGGATATGGATATAGATTTTCAGCCGGTAAAAGTAGGCATATATGATTCGATGTTCGATACCGATCACGATGATCTTAATGGTAAGTTTGAAAAGGTTTTGAATAACCCGGAAGATCAGGATGGAAACTGCATGGTGTCAGCATTATATGACAGCGCAGAAAAAGTGGATAAAACTGAAGAAGCCGATGATTATGCTCATGGCACTCATGTTGCGGGACTTATCGCGGCGAATGATGCGTCGGATGGAGCGCATGGAATAACGGGTATAGCTCAGAATGCCCGATTGTATGGATTTTCGCATTTGTCAACTCCGTCGGATACTGAAGATATAAGTCGGTGGGGAGATATTTTTGAAATAAAATATGCTATATCATATATGCTTGGAGAAGGTGTTCGAGTAATAAATCTCTCTGTAAGCTTTGAAGAACAGTTGGTAGCGGCTCAGCACGGAGTAGAAAACGCTGTTAATAGATTAGAAACGTATAGTACTTCAATGGAAAGTTTTTTATCAAAATGTCTTAACGCCGGATATGATTTTCTGATAATTAAATCGGCAGGAAATCAAAATGAATGTGCTTGGGTTGAATGTGATGTCAGCAGCAAGCACATTTATGGATATGAAAAAGACTGGGCTTCAAAGAGTAAAACGAAATATGATGCCAAATATGATTTCCTTGGAGCTATCGACGATGAAAACGTTAAGGATCACATCATTATTGTCGGAGCGGTTGAAAATCATGGAAATTATTACAAGACCGCTGATTTCAGCGTCATAGGCAGCAGAGTAGATGTATACGCTCCCGGCGTTGATATTTTAAGTGATGTTCCGTCTGATAAAACAAAAACTATGGGTGGAACATCAATGGCGGCGCCTATTGTTACAGGAATTGCTTCTTTAGTATGGGGAGCTAATCCTGATCTGAACGCGCTTCAGGTAGCTGATATAATCAAGGCTTCAGTAAGCGCAACTCTGTTTGACTCGGAAGAAGCTTCGTTTCTCATGTTTTCGCCGGACGCAACGCCAATCGTTAATGCATATTGCGCTGTTCAGCTGGCTCTTGATACCCCAACGGATGAAAATGGCGCAGTATCTTCAAACGGCATCATTACGGGAATGACATATATTGAAGCAGATGATGAGCATGATATTCTGGAAGGCGTTTCGGTAACAGTTTCAGACGCCGATGGAAATGTTGTCGGTGAAATGGATACTTCAAGGGAAGGCGGATTTTCTTTTGTTTTGCCGGAAGGAAATTACACGTTTTCATTGAAAAAGACCGGTTATAATGCTGTAGATATGGCAATAACCGTAACAAAGAGTAAAGTGCAGAATGTCAACATTTTAATGGAGAAGCTTGATGATATCAGCAATTACATCGATAGCCTTGATATTATGATGGAGAAAGTCGGCGGCAGATTTTCAGAGGAAACAGGTGCTCATGAGAGCTGGGTTATAGCCGAAGATATGCAATATGGAAATTATTTTGACAGTACGGCTGTCGATGAGATTTATTTTGAATCGGAAAAATACAGTCTGTTTAACATCTATCTTGCTATGGAAAATGACGAAGCTAAAGAAACGTTAACCGGGGCAGGATGGAATTTAGTTGAAGAAAAAACAGACTATTGTGAGTTTAAAATGGATGACAGCAATCTGAGTTATCATATGGAAAACAATGCCATAGTATCGATATCTTTCTGGAAAGACATGACATTTGAAGATCCTGCGCCGGAACCTGTCGAAGAGCCTGTTGAAACCCCTGACAGCGGTTCAAATTCTGCCGGAAATTCTTATGCCTCTTTAGATGATTTTATAAGAAGCGGTAATTATCTGAATTATACTTCCGATTGGTATGCTCAGCCGACGGAATATACTCTGCTTGACATCAATCAGGATAGGGTTCAGGAGCTTATAATCAACGCGCCACATGGAGACGATTTTTCTACTTTTGGAGTATTTTGCTTTGATCAGTCATCGGGTGAAGTGTCTTTTGCGGGATCATATAATTACTGCTATGAACTTGAGTATTCGGCACAATACAGCGCGCTTGCTTTTTCTGATACACGACCAGGTATTATGGAAGCATCAGAGAGCTTTTATGTCTTGGAAAATGAAAGCCTAATTGAAAGTTTTACTGTAAGTTGGGGCGATTATCTGGGCATTCCTTATGACGATCCTTCAGTTACGCAGTATACAGGAGGCAACACTTTAGTTACCTTCAATCCGCTGCCGTGAAAGAATTCGGGATTCGCAAAAAAACGACCTGCAGTGTAAGACGGATCCCCTATACGCAGCATTTTTATATGAACTAAGTTATACTTGAAATTATTATACTTTGAAGTATAACAATTTCAAGTATATGGATTATATTGGATACGCTTCCGCAAGGTTTTCTTTTAGATTTACAAGTTTTGAGTAAATGTCTTCAAGACCGGCGGAGGCGTCTTCTTTTTTAATGCTTTCCTGCTCGAGGATTATCTTTGTCTGCCGTATGCTTTCAAGGGAGGAATGGATCTGGCTTTTAAAATATTCGTCCATCCTGTTAAGAGAAGAGGTTTTTAGTTTTTCATAGGCATTCTTTAGACTTTGCATAATCTCGGCGGAAATGCTGTCGTAGCCGGACAATATGGGTTCAAGGTAGTCTCTCTGGCGATTTTTCAGAGAATTTTGACGGAAAAATCCAGCTATTGCCTGACCAACCACATATAAAAGACCAAGTTCTTCATCAAGTTTGAGAAAATCGCTGGCAAAGAACATTACAGTATCAGCGCCTGTCCACAGTACGTCGGGAAGAGCTGCGTTTATTTCAGACTCCGAAGAAGCGTAAACGTCTGAAGCAAGCTGCGGGATGACGCTTTTCAAACTTTCCTGTATACGGTCAGATATTTCAGTCTGATGCACGTTTATGCATGAGGATATGGCCTGCTTTATCATATCAGCCAGGTAAAATTGAAAATGACGTTCAAGTTCGTTTGTCTGTGCACTGCCCTGAACCAAGAGAATCTCTGTTTTAAGGCGGGCAAGAAATTCATGCATCCATTTTTCAGCCTCAAGCTCAAGTTTATCTATTACGCGGGATAACTCCTGCTTGCGATCCTCGATATCCTGCGCGAGGCGCGAGTTTTCGTCTTCAAGTTCACGTTCTCTTTCTTCAAGACTGCCGATGCCCATATTCAGCGAATCCTGAAGACGGCGTATCTGCATACATATGTCGTCCAGCGCCGTTTTGGTGAGGTACACGCATCGCGATGAATGAATAACTTCTTTTTGCAGAAGTATATCGTCCATAAGAGAACTTTCAAAAGCCGCGAAATTATTTTCAAGATATTCCGATAGCTCGGGAAACGGTCTTGATTTTTCAAGACGGCGGCACAGTTCGTCAAGGGCGCTTAGCGCAAAAACTCTTGTGTCGGGAAAAATATCCCGGACTCTTTCGGAAGCGAGGGCGGATATTTTTTCGATATCTTCTATGGAGTCGAGACTGTCGGACATATTTACAACCATCATTATCTGAGTAAAACTTTGCGGCAGTACGGACGACGCCAGGAAAGCCTGTTCGGTCAGAGACAGAGGAAAACGGGCGGAAATTACATATATGATCGCGTCCGCGCCTGACAGATATTCGGCGACTTTTCCGTTGAAAGCATTCATGAGATCGCCGGATCCCGGCGTATCTACAAGCGTTATATCGTTTAAGAAAGAGCAGTTTTCACGTATTTTTATGTATTGAACGGGGGACGGAAAACCGGCGATAAGCTTTTCGAGGTTTTCGCGTTTAAGTTCGTCGGCGGACAGCCGCATGCGCCTGCCGTTTTCAAGCACAGCCTCAAAAGATGATTCCGTTCCGTATGATATCTCGTTTATAGTTACTGTTTCCGGAGTGACTGCCGTCGGAACTACGTTTTTTCCGAGCATTGCGTTTATAAGAGTCGATTTTCCTCGTTTAAAATCCCCGGCTACCACAAGGCGGAACGGATCGGAAAGTTTCCGCCGCAGCGTTTTTTCATATACTTCTAATTTCTTTGATATAACGCTGCCCAGCAGCTTTGATGAGCCGCTGTCCAGGCGCATCTGAGATAGAGCGGCTGTTATCTGAAGTATCGTTTCTTTGAGTTCGTCAAAATCGACGATAGTTCTGCTTGTATTTTCTTCCATATGCTTACCTCTTTGACGCTTTCCTGCTTTTTATTACGCCTACGTACTGTTCGCATCTTGCATCCAGTTCCTGTTTGCTTAAAAGCTCCTGACCCGGAGTCCGCCATTCAGGACGCCACGAATACAAAAGTTCGCTGTTCATAAATTCCATGACGGCGAACATTCGTCTGACCGGAACCGGGTGAGTGCTTTCAAGTTCCAGGAGACGCACCGGCGTCGAGCGCAGCATGTCGTATTGTCTGAGGACGGCGTCGAGATTTACGTCGTCTGAGTCCAGGGCGGCTCCGTAAAGAAATTTGGCCTTGCTCGTAAGCTCGTCGTTTATGTCGTCGGAGCAAATGACGCCCGCTCTGTCGCATGTAACTTCTGCGGCTCTTGACCATGCCTGAATAGCATATTTTAACGGCATAGACAAAAGAGACATAATCTGCCTGAGTATCGGAAGACCCATAGCCATAGCGTTCAGGATTATATTGGCGGCCGTATTGTAAATGCTGTGAACATTGTGTATATGACCGCATTCGTGACCTATTACGGCTTTGAGTTCTCCTGGGGTAAAACGTTCAAGCAGCGACGAGTGAATAACTATAACAGGCGAATCGTCCTCCGTGGCGATGGTATAGGCGTTGATAATAGCAGGTTCAGGATATATATAGACTGTCGGCATGCCGATTCCGAGACGCATGGCGCAGTCCTGGGTCATTTTATGCACCTCAGGAAACTGATCAGGACCTACGCGCAGGGCGTTCATATTCAGCGTCTGTTTCATGTATGGAACGTACTGATTTGTAATTGCCTTGAAAAACGGGTACGCACCCGGAAGCGCTCTGAGTTTTTCACGCAGAGTAAAATCTGGACCGTATGCGTAATCGGGTATTCCGTTTACTATGTGTATATCTGAACGGGTGGTGCGGTTTTCGACATACTTTCGGAAGCTGATATCGATCATATCGGTAGGATTGCCGCCAGATATATCATATTTTGCGGGAGTATTTTCTTTAAGAGACATGGCGTATTCTCCTTATTAAAATGTGAATTTATTTCGTCAGTATTTCCGTGAGCTGCTTGCCCAAAGTATCGGCGCGCAGGCATATGCTGTCTATTACTTTGAGCATATCCTTGTATTCTTCTAAAGTATGAGCGTCGTCGGTTTCTTTCTGAGCCATCTGTACCTTTATCTGCGTAAGCTGATTCTGCGTATCGTTCAGGATGTTTTCTGTTTCCGTATTTATCTTTTTCTTGAGAGCTTCAAAGGCGTCCTCTACCTGAGTGCGCACAGCTTCAGTAAAGTTGTCCTGGGATTTGAGTTTGTTAAGCTGCTTTGTCACTTCTTCCTTAAAATTATTTTTGAAATTTTCGATCTTTTCTTTCGAAAATGCCTTGCTCAGAGCGAATTTGCTTGTAAAAAGACTGAGAGCTCCAACAGCTACAAAACTTATGATTGCCACAGGCCATGTGATAGGGATAGCAAGAGCCGGAAGAAGAAGTCCGATGGCAAAATTTCCTGCCATCATTCCGGCAACTCCCGTAGCGCCTCCCAGAAGCGCGCCTTTCCATCCCGCTTCTTTATATCCCACATATATGCCGCCGACGCCGAAGCCGATTATCGAATTCGCCGCAGTGCCTATCAGGTTGTCGACGGTTGATGAAGAAGAACTCGAAACGTTCGATACGAAAATATCCTGTATCTTCTGGGTGGACGTAAAAAAGCTGTTCTCAAAATCCGAAAGTCTTTCGGCTTCGTCTTCTAAAGAGCTGTTGATAAACGCCTGTATGCGTTCAGACATGGTCTGACCCGTTTTGGCGATGGCGTTTTTGACGTCTGCAAGTATGCTTTCGGCTGTCGCCTGTATCCTTTCTTTCTTTAAATCGTCCGCAGTGAGAGGATAATTGTCTATGGCGTTAAAAGCTGCTTTTTCAACGCTTGGCCAGTAGTTTTTAAGCATAGGCGAAAGGTCGCGGAAAGCCTTTTGGGCGTTCGCGTTTATGGTGGCGAATTCCTGAGTGCGGTTTTCTCGTATACGGTCGATCTCTTTTAAAGCTTCGCTGTATTTCGCTTCGAATTCCTCGGAAGCCATCTCAAGAGCGCTTTGACGCAGCTGGATAGCTTTGACTATCTCGAGGGATGAGGTTTTTATGCGGCTTACCGGCGCGTTCAATGTAACCGCGCCGCGGTCTTCCGACAGGAATTTTTCGAGAGCGTTTTCAAATTCCGGAAAACGGCTTTTTTCAAGCAGAGCCGGGTCGCCCTTTACTTTAGCCTTAAGCGCCTGCTTTGCTGAAAGACCGAAAAGCTGAATCTTTCCGAGTTTCTGACGGTATGTTTCGTATTCTTTCGAATCGGTTCCAAAAGTAGTCTCAGCTTTGTTTAATACATATTCCTGTATGCGGCCGCGGATGTTCTCAAGCACGCGTTCCACATCTTCCTCGTCGAGAAGATCTATCCCTGTAACTATGAAAAGCACACGGCCAAGGTCGCTGGTTATTATTTTATTTTCAAGGAAGTCGCGCTCCGATTCTGAAAAAGGAGCCTGAGCCATGATTACCATCAGCGCGGCGTCTATCTGGGGAAGCACCGACATTGTTACTTCTGTCATCGCCGCGTCGTCGTTAAGACCCGGGGTGTCGATTATCGTTACGCCGTTCTTGCAGTAATTTATAGGATAGTAAACAACAGCCTCTTTGACGGTTTTGGCGATTTCTTCGCTTTCTTTTGTGAGTTTTGTAACGTAATTGTTGAGCTGATCTATACCGATCTGTTCCCGGCGGCCGTCTTTGTATTCTATATTTACAAAGGGCGTCACATTGTACGTTATCTTGTTGAGCGTCGCGGTTGTTGGCAGAACGTCGACCGGCAGGATGCTTTTTCCGAGAAGGGCGTTGATTACCGTACTCTTTCCGCGTTTGAATTCGCCGACGATGGCAACGCTGAATTCATCCTTTGAAAGGCGTTCGAGAACCTCGTCGATAGAGCTGACGTTGCCTTCAAGATCAAGCTTCTGACTGTACTCGCGAAGTTTCTTAAGATCGGTTATTATGTCCGTTACAGTCTGCTTGTAGTTCAGAAAACCGCTGAAGGAAGCTGTTTGTTTGCCGGTTTCGTTTGTGATTTGAATATCTGACATGATTTATCTCCTTTTGATTAATTATGAGGTTATTTGCCGCCGCAGTATTTACGGCGGCATTGGCATCGATCCTTAAATGATGCGGTTAACTGTGGCATTTCGGGCATGGAGTACCGCCTTCGCTTTCAACCAAATCAATGTTGAACGCGTAGAAATAATCTCCGGTGAAGTCATCGCAGTAAAATGTGTGATAGATCATTTCCTCCTCGTCAGCATTTATGAAAGCGATGTTCGCGTCGACAAAATCCACTTCAAACTGAAGGTACTCATTTATAGCGGTGAGCTCGTCTATTTCATCCAGCGCGTCATTCCAATTTGCATATGTTTCAGAGTAAAGCTCTCCGAAATAATCCTCGGATGTTTTGATATCCATATACAGAAAAAGCACTATGCATAAAGCGGCGGCAGCTCCAAAGAAGCATACTGTAAAAACCTTGAATACTCCGGGAACCCGTTTCTTTTTCGCGGTTTCTTCAGAAAGCTTTGACGAAAGCGAATTTATCTGATCCGATGCGATTTTCAGATTGTGTTCGAGCATATGATTTTTTTCTTCTGATTCATCCAGCCGCTTTTTAAGCGCCTGTTCCTTTTCGGAAGCGTTATTGCCGGAATTTACCTTTGCGCCGCAGTTTGGGCAAAAGATAAGACCTTCCGGGATTTCATTGTGACAGTTGTTGCAGATCATGTTTTAATCTCCTTCCGTTATATTTTTTATCAATTCTTCGATTCGAAGCTGTATCGAGCCGGTATTTTCCATCAAAAGCGGATAATTTTTCGCATGGGCTTTTTTGTGCATGTCGAGCTCGGCAGCTTCTTTATCGCAGACGTTTTTGAGTTTTTCACATACAGACTTCGAATGCTTAAATATCAGGGGATACCATCCCTCCTGTATTTCGATAACAGAATGTTTCAGCAGCCAGTAAAGCTCTGTAGTTGAACTGTCTATACATTCCGTCATGTGTCCGGTGACGTCAGCTGCGGACAGATCACGGGTATCGGGATAAAACGGCATCGTAAAGCGAAATACGACGTTCTTTAAAATATTTTCCATATAATCCAGCAGTGAAAGACGCAGTTCGGTGCCGTCAAAATCCATATCGGCCGTTTGAAACATTTCGCTGAGGGACTCGATGCAAATAAGGAAATATTTCTTTATATCGTTTAAGATCTTATCATCGAGAAATCGCCCGGCTTTTTGTGGCATTTCGTCTATTGCTGGTTTTGTCGCTGAAAAAATCGCCATATGGGTATTTTCGCTGACTTTGGTTAAAGCTGATATAAAGTCTTTAATTAGTAAATTCTTAAGATAGAAAATCCGGTTTGCGGCGTCATCAAATTCCGTCTGCATTTCCTTAAACAGTTTTTCGGTGGACGGGAGGATATCACGCAGGAAACCGTCGGCGTTTTCTCGCCGCTTTTTTATATTTATTTCACGCTCTTTAAATTCCTGAATCTTCTTTTTGTTTTGAGGTTCAAGCAAAGATATGACAGATTCAATGCTTTTTACGGCGGAACGTATGGCGTTTTCGCTCTGCCCCGAAGTGAGAGAGGCAAGAAGCATTTTTTGAAACTGCGGAAAACGGCTTTCTTCGAGGGCACTTTTGCTTCCCGAAGCGAAAGCTTTAAGGGCAAGGGAGGCGGAAAGACCGCATATTCGCAGATTATCGAGGATTTTATGGGCTTTGTTCAGTACTTTTTGTTCCGCTTCTTTTTTGCTTAGCTCTGAAAAAATTTCCGCGCGTATGCGTTCTGAAATCGCGCGCATATAGTCGGAGTAAACGTAGTCGTCTTCGTCAAGCTGATCCATAAATGTAACGACAAATATGATGTCATGAATGCTTTCACTTTCCAAAAGCAGACAGACGAACTGTTTTTCGGTCATACTGAAAGGAAAGCGGGCGTGTATAGGGACGATAACTGCGTCTGTCGCAGGCAGCATGTCTATGGTTATCTGCGTCATTTTCTCTTCGTCATTGAGCCCCGGTGTGTCGATAAGGTCAATATAGTTCTGACAGATAACGGAAGGATAGAAGAGAACGGCTTCTTTAAGCAGCGCTGAAACTGTCTGACCGCTTTCCGTAAGCTTTGTAATAGAATCCTTAAGGTTCCCGAAGGGTATTTCCTCTTTGGCGCCGTCTTTGTAAAAGAGAACTGCTTTTTCTTTCGGACCGTATGTTATCCGGCTGACTGCCGCAGTGGTCGGTGTGGCGTCGGCGGGAAGTATCGGAGCGCCGAGCAGAGAATTAAGCAGCGTGCTTTTGCCGCGTTTAAATTCTCCCATGACGGCGACATTATATTTACGGGTAGTTATGATGTTTTTTGAGTCCTCAAGCTTTTCGGAAAGACTGCTGTCAAAATCAAGAATAGAGAGCATTTCCTGAAGCTGTACGATTGATTCATGGAGCTGAAATTCAGCGGATTTTATTGAAACAGGCATTTCTGCCTCCTGTATGTCGTTGTTTTATTTTTAGTTGTTTTCTTTTTAATCATAGCATTGCGCGGAGGTTTTAAGTTCCCAAAAAGTTTGGGAACAAAGAGCGGGATTTGAAGAGGATGTATACTTGAGATGAGAATGTAAATCATTTATACTTTAGACATACTATGGCGTGCCGAAGATTTAAAGACGGCGGAAGCATTATCGCAGTTAAGGAGGAGCATGTGGGAGATAATACGTCTCAGGGATTGCCGGGAGAATTTCTGCTGCTGTTTACACTGATTTTATGGTCTTTGTTTTTAGCGGTATATCTGGGCAACAGAAAAAGTAATATCAATAAATGGTTTTTCATATGCGGCATGTTTTTCAGTGTGGGTGTTCTTAAAGAATATCTGTATCATTCACTGTTTCCGCAGATAGAAAAAGCAGCTCCTTCGTTAATGAATGACGAAGCGGCGCTTTGCGTATATTCGGTGCTGACCGCGATACCGTATTATTTCGCTACGCCTGCGCTATTTGTAACAGGGCTGTATTTCAGCCGTATGGAGGTTCGAAGACCGTATCTGTTCCCATGGATAAAGATAATGGCGTTTATCCCCGGTATAATAATGGCAGTAGTTTTTCCTGTAACTGAAACGCGGTATTTCCAACTGAACGATAAAGGATACTATACTCTTATCAGCGTATATAATCTTATTGTAGCTCTTGCGGGTACTGTTATTTTTTTGAGCGCGCTTGTAAAGGAGCATAATGCAAAGATCAGGCGACAGAAGTTGGCTATAGCGATACTGGCTCTGGTGCCAAGCTGGTTTACGATAATGGCGACTATTCCGGTGCAGCTTTTCGCGGTGGCAGGGGCGGAAAAGATGTGGCAGAGCAATCTGATAGTGATACTTATCCTGGCAGGCATATATATCTATCTCGTGTTCAGGGAAGGCTTTATGGGAAGCCGCCTGCGTCACGAGACATACAGATGGGATCAGGACGAAAAACTGGTCGGTCAGACTATGCAGACTATACGACATATGCTGAAAAATCAGATAGCAAAGATCGACTGGTGCGCCCAAAATATATCAGAACAGGCTGAAGATGGAAATTTAAGAGAGTACACTGATATAATCACGAGATCCACGAAGCGCATTTCAGATTTTCTGCATGTCGATACGGGACAGGGATCGGATCTTAAATGCAGAGCGCGCACCGTAGACGCCCGCACACTTCTTGAAAATGCGGTGAAAGATTTTAAGAAACGTTATGAGGGGATTGAGTTTAACGTAGTTTGCAAAACCGTAGAGGAATTGCTCTGCGATCCGAGACTTACTCATGAAGCGCTGTACAATCTGATACAGAACGGCGTGGAAGCGATGGATGAAAAGGGAAGCATAACGATAGAGTATAAAGATATGAACAGGAAGCTGTCCTGTATAAAAATATCAGATTCGGGAACAGGACTTCCCGATAAGATAAAAAACAATATTTTTCTGCCCTATGTATCTTTAAAGGAGGGCGGAGATCACTGGGGTATGGGACTGTATTACTGCCAGAAGACCATGCAGGCGCACGGAGGCAGTATATATGCTGAAAACAAAAAGGAAGGCGGCGCGGTATTTACGCTCTGTTTTCCGAAAGAAAAGAAGAAAGGGTTTGCTGTGAAAAATGGAAAACAAAAAGATTAGAGCACTTGTAGTTGAAGATGATCCTGACTTTTGTTTTCTTATAGAAAAAACTCTTTGCGCAGCGGGAATAGAGCATATTGGATCGGTATCAAACGCTAAAGAGGCGGTAATTGAGGCTGTCAGGATGAAGCCCGATGTGGTTTTGATGGATCTGTGCCTTGCTGATTCGGTGTCGGACGGGATAGAAGCGGGAAAAGAAATACGTCTTAATACGGACGCGAAGCTACTCATACTTACGTCATACGAGGAGCCTGAAGTTATCAGAAATGCCTGCTGCCGCTCCTTTGCTTCAGGATACATATTTAAAAGCCAGTTCGGATTATTGCCGGAAACTGTAAAAAGTGCCGCAAAAGGCCGAACCCCCCAGGAATATATGATCGTTTCTCTTATATTGTCTGAACTGTCTGTGGCGGAGCGTTCGGTGCTGGAGCTTCTCATGGGGAAAGATTTGAAGCTCCAGTCGTCGCCAAAGACTATTTCAAACCAGAAAAATAATCTGCTTAAAAAACTTGGCCTTTCCGGTACAGAGGAGCTCAGGCATGTTTTCAAGGATCTGGTGTAGAACGATTAATCACCGCTGTTTCAGCTCATGATTCATCACGGCTATCATGAGATACATCTTTATCTCGTAGAGAGACAGATCGCAGTCAAGTATCTCTTCTATTTTCCTGATTTTATAATGCACTGTGTTTTTGTGGATGAACATTTTGTCGGCTATGTCGTTTATGTGACCGTTGCATTCCAGATATATCTTAATAAAATTTGTGTAATCGGTGCCGCACAGACGGTCATAGTCGGCGAGAGGTTCAAAGTATTCTTTATTTATCTGATCCAATATATCCTGATTTTCCAGCCCTATTATGATTTTATAAATACCGAGTTCATCGTATGTGACGATATTTTTCGGAAGACTGCCGCTTAATTTAAGGTCAAGAATTCTTTCAGCCAGCAAATAACTTTTATTTAAACAGCGCACGCTTTTAGTGGAGCGCCCTATGCTGAATATTATATTTGGCGCATCGGATTTACTTATGATGCTGCGGATTATGTTTTCAGCTTCGTTTACTGAGGCGTTCGCGAATATAACGACGATGTTCTGAGCCGAGATATAAGGATATATGTATTTGCCTGATAAATCCGGAAAGTCTGATATATGACTGCGGAGCTTGTTCAATGCATGACAATAGTCGGACACAGTTTTATCGTCTATATGTATGAGCGCGACGCAGTATTTCCATTCCGGTGAAAATCCGAGCCGGCGCAGTTTGTATTCATACATGCCGCTGCGTTCAGGATAAAGTATCGCGTTTTCAAAAACATCTTTTGCTTCATCGTCGTTCTTTTCCTTTTCGGCTATTATGGAGTACAGCGATTTTATAAGTTCTTCTACATTAATGTGCCATGGAAAAGAAAAAAGCGGGAAGTTGTTGTCGTTGCAGAAATCTATTACGGACTGCGGTATTTCCTTAATATATGGACCTGTATTTACTGCAAACGCCGAGGCTCCCAGAGAAAAACATCCAGAAGCAATTTGTGCTATTTCGTCTTCATTTGCCAGCGCGATGCCCGTTATAAAAATTATTTCGTTCTTATTAGTAAAGTTTGCAAGTTCGGGTTTTTCTATCATATGAGCGCCTGATATCTCACGGTTTAATCCGTTTTTGCCGGCGATCAGAATAACCTCCTGCTGTTTAGAATCTATATACCAGTCTGAAACATGAGCAGCCATGATATCACTCCATTTCATTAAAAAATAAAAAAGCAAAGAAACCGAAGCTTCTTTGCTTTAC
>CASEDW010000130.1 GCA_949286775.1 uncultured Eubacteriales bacterium
AAGAGCCCGTCCAAAGGCCTTAAATACGGCCTCCGCTATATGATGGCTGTTTGCACCGTCCAGAAGTTTTATATGTATGTTCATTCCCGCGCAGTATGAAACCGCGTAAAAGAATTCCTTTACCATTTCGTTGTGCATGTCTCCTGACATCTCAGTAGGAAAAGATACGTCAAAATTCAGATACGGTCTTCCTGAAAGATCTATGGCGCACAGCACCAGAGTCTCATCCATGGGCAGTATGCAGCTTCCGAATCTCTTTATTCCGGCCTTATCGCCGAGAGCTTTTGATAAAGCCTGTCCGAATACTATGCCGCAGTCCTCAATGGTATGATGATCGTCGACCTCAAGGTCGCCTTTTATCTTTACCTCCAGGTCAAGAAATCCGTGACGCGCCATGCCGCTTAGCATATGATTGAAAAATCCTACTCCTGTATCAATGCTGCCTTTTCCTGTTCCGTCGATGTCAAGTCTTATACTTATATCTGTTTCTTTTGTTTTTCTTATTGATTCGGCTTTTCTTGACATATCAATCCTCCTCAAAACGCACGGCTATGGAATTAGCGTGGGCGTATAACCCTTCCGATTTGGCGAACTGCTCAATGTCTTTGTGAACATCTGACAGAGCTTCTTTAGAATAATATACCACGCTTGATTTCTTTACAAAGTCGTCAACTGAAAGAGGCGAGAAAAATTTAGCCGTTCCGTTTGTCGGCAAGATATGATTTGGTCCCGCGAAATAATCTCCCAGCGGTTCGCTCGAATACTCGCCGAGGAATATCGCTCCGGCGTTCTTTATCTTTGTCATTGTTTCCAGCGGATTTTTCGTAAGTATCTCGAGATGTTCAGAGGCAATCTCATTGGCAGTTTCAACAGCTTCCTCAATATCCCTGGCTATCAGAATATAGCCGTAATTTTCAAGAGAAGCTTCTATTATCTCTGTTCTCGGAAGTTTCTCTACGAAATTCTCTATTTCTCTCTGTACTTCTTCGGCAATTTTTTCGCTTGTGGTGATTAAAATCGCCGACGCCATCTGGTCATGCTCAGCCTGAGACAACAGATCAGCCGCTATAAACTTTGGATTAGCGCTTTCATCGGCTATTACAAGTATTTCGCTTGGTCCTGCTATGGAATCTATGCTTACGTTTCCGAATACTGCTTTTTTCGCAAGGGCTACATATATATTTCCAGGTCCTACTATCTTGTCGACTTTCGGTATACTTTCTGTTCCGTAGGCAAGGGCCGCTATAGCCTGCGCTCCTCCTACCCTGTATATGGAATCTGCGCCCGCTTCTTTTGCCGCTACCAGTACAGCCGGATTCACTTCGCCGATGCTATTGCAGGGAGTCGTCATTATTATCTCTTCAACTCCGGCTACTTTCGCCGGCATAACATTCATCAGAACAGATGAAGGATATACGGCTTTTCCGCCAGGAACATAAACGCCGGCTCTTTTCATCGGAGTAACTTTCTGTCCGAGGAAAATACCCTTATCTGTGCTCGTAAACCAGCTGTTCATCTTCTGTTTCTCATGAAAATCCCTGATATTTACAAGGGATTTTCTGATTACATCAAGAAGATCTTTATCTATCTTTTCATATGCCGATTCTATCTCTTCTTCAGTAACTTTGATATTTTCGGCATTTAACTCAAATCCGTCAAACTTAGCCGTATACTCAAACAGCGCTTTATCTCTGTTTGCTTTGACGTTATCAAGTATTTCTCTTACTGAAGTCTCAAAGTTTGCCATATGCTCAGGGCTGCGTTTGATAAGTTCTGATAAAAGACTTTCCTTCGCTTCTTTAGTCAATTTCAATATTTTCACTGCTGCTGCCTCCTGTTGATAGCTTCTTTGATATCCATGATAAGCGCGCTGATGCGCTCATATTCCATCTTCATGCTTACCGGATTTACGATCACACGCGCCGAAAGCGGAAGTATCTCTTCAAGTACTGTGAGTCCGTTTTCTCTTAAGGTGCTGCCGGTTTCAACGATATCCACGATGACTTCTGAAAGCCCGACTATAGGCGCAAGCTCGATGGAACCGTTCATCTTGATTATTTCAACCGTCTGATTTTTTTTGTTGTAAAAATATTCTTTCGCGATCTTCGGATATTTTGTCGCCACTCTGATGAGCTGATTTTTCTGAAGATACTCCATTGCCGATTCCGGCCCGCATACGCACATCCTGCATTTGCCGAATCCAAGATCGAGAACCTCATATACGTTTCTCTCCTCTTCAAGGATAGTATCTTTTCCTACGACTCCGATGTCAGCGGCTCCGTACTCAACAAACGTCGGCACATCAGGCCCCTTTGACATGAATATTTTTATCTTGTTGTTTTCGTCAGTAAATACGAGTTTTCTCGTGTCCTTATCATTTATTTCTTCGCAGCTTATTCCGATCTCTTCAAGAAGCTCTATTGTCTTTCTCGCAAGACGTCCTTTTGTAAGCGCAATTGTCAAATACCGCATTTATCAGTCCTCAACTTTCTGTAAATCAATGATCTGTTCATCCTCGCCCTTGAGAACGATAATCTTTCCGCAATTGTTTTTCTTCGCGTTATCAATATAGGCCTCGATGCTTCCTACTACAGGAAAAGGCACGCACATGACTTTTTCACCGGCAGCGCGTTTTGATACCGCTATAGATACGGCGTTTTTCGCGTGCTCCGCCGTATACAAAATCATAGTCCTGTCCATCGGAGGTTCGATTGATAATTTCTGCCTTTCGACAGCCGACATAAGAGAGTCCACGATAGTTGTAAAACCGATGGCGTCAGCTTTTTTTCCAAACTTTTCGATAAATCTGTTGTATCGTCCGCCCTTTATTACGGCATCGCCTGTTCCGTATGTCACCGCCTGGAAAATAATTCCCGTATAATAAGAATAATCGCTGAGCATACCGAAATCAAAGTTCACGTTCTGCGTACAGCCGTATTCTTTTAAGATCTCATATACTTCTTTAAGTCTGACAACTGAAGCTATCGCGTCTTTATTTGAAGTAAGTCTCGCCGCCTTGTCGAGGATTGTTTCATTTCCGAAAAGAGTCGGGATTTCTGTCAGGGCGATTTTTGATCTGTGATCTATATTGAGTTTTTCGATATATTCAATAGCTCCAAACTGATTTCGCGTACCCAGCAAATGCCTGATATAAGACATGTCTTCTTCGCTCATGCCGGATTCTTCGGCAATGGCGTTAAAATAAGCCACATTTCCTATGCTTATCTGAAAATCCCTGATTCCCGCCGATTTCATTATATCCACCGACATGGCGATAAGCTCCGCGTCCGCCTCGACAGAGTCGTTATTTATAAGTTCCACTCCCATCTCGGTGCTTTCATTTAAACGTCCTCTGTATTTGGCGTTGTTTAAGAAAACGTTTCCCTTATAGCACAATCTGATCGGAAGAGTCTCTTCGGCAAAATAGCTTGAGACAGCTCTCGCGATCGAAGGCGTAAAGTCAGGTCTTAATACAAGCGTGTGGCCGTCGCCGTCGATCATCCTGAAAAGTCTCGATTCGTGCATAGTTCCCTTGTCCTTGTCGAACACAGGATAAAACTCTATCGACGGAGTCTGAATATACTGATATCCGTATGTTGAAAAAATGTCGCTTATATTTGACATTAATTTATCTTTTCTTTTGTATTCATCGCCAAAAATATCTCTGACGCCTGCCGGCGTATGTATAAGCTGATTCATGATTTCCTCTTTCTGACGCACTTGCTGCGTCAATAATGGTAGATTTGGAAGTTTGCTTACGAACTTTTTTCTTTCTTCACTTTAGTCTGCTAACATATTACTATGATAAACAGCATATTGCAACAATTAATTGCGCTCATTTAAGTCTTTTTGTATACCCTCGAGGTAAGGTATCAGAATACTTTCTTTTTTGTTTAAAATAAAATTTTGATCCAGCTCTTCAAACTTAAATCTTTTGAGCCCTCCGTTATCGGCTCTTTGCTTAAATTCCAGCAGTTTACGCAGCGTCAGATAATACATCACTTCTCTTTTGGCGAAATATATCAGAATAAAGGCGACGCCCTGCTGTTTTTCAAAATCCTGCATGAATCTGATCTGATGTTCATGGATATTTGCCAGCGGGAACGTATCAGTCTTTGATTCCTTGGCGTCAAAGCACACTGGTATCCCCTGGACTGCGCCTATGTAGTCTACAGTACTCTTCTGTTCAAAATACGCCAATGTTATATGCCTTTTTTCTTTATCGATCTTTATCGGAGTTATGGGCGTCGGTATCTTTTGAATAAGCGCAAGACCGTTAAGACGGTATTGTTCATTTGTTCTGTTGACAAGTTCTTCCAAAAACGAGCCCCTCAGTCCTCTCGAATTCCAGGTGCTCATCTGTCGTCTCCGTCATATCCTATTATTCCGATTTTAGTTATAGGCCAGTATCTGAATCCGGCTTCTCCGACGATTTTGTCTCTCGCCACGAAACTGTTATTCCAATATCTCGAATCTCTCGAATGATTTCTGTTGTCTCCGAGAACAAAATACGAATCCTCCGGCACTCTGAATACCAAATCCGTTTTAGCCGGGTCATTTGTGCTCATCGGCTCCGGTATATAGCTGTCGTCAAGAACTTTTGTGCCGTCGTACATCATAGGATTTTCTATGAGAAGAGGATCGTCGCTTTCATCGCCCGTATCAGTGCCGGCGGGAACAGCATAGACTTTTCCGCCGGTTATAATCACTGTTTCACCGGGAAGACCGATGATTCTCTTTATAAACAGCTGTGATTCGTCGTCAGGGTATTTAAAGATTATGATGTCGTATCTTTCAGGATCTTTGAAGTTATAAGCCAGTCTGTTTCCGAAGATTCTCTCTCCCGGCATGATAGTATTTTCCATCGATCCTGATGGTATTTCAGCGTTTACAATGACAAAATTCATGACAAAAAGGCCGATTCCGAGAACAACAGCAATAGTGACGACATATTCGATAATCGTCTGCTTTATCGTTTTCTCTTCTTCTTTTTTCTTTTTTCTCTTTTTTGAAGTCTTTTTATCTTCGTTATCTGTTATTTTATAATCTCTGTCTGACATAATTTACCTTTCTTTCGATCACTTTCAGCTCCTTTGGAAGTTCAGCCCTAAAGCTTTTTTTCGAAAGAATCTTTAAGTGACCTTTTATATCCGGAAACGTAAGTTTGTAGGCGTGAAGAAACTGTCTGCCAAGGCCGTATCTTCTTTTGAATTCGCCGTTTGCCTTTTTGTTTCCGTATTTTGAATCTCCCGCGATGGGGTTTCCCATATATGATAAATGAGCCCTTATCTGATGAGTTTTTCCGGTCAGAAGATCGACGTTTAGCAATGTCGCGTTGTCTAAATATCCCAAAGGCTCATATGACGTTTCGATTTTATCATATCCCTCTTTGAATTTTTCAATAACATCTACTTTATTACATTTATCGTCTTTTTTCAAATACGACTTTATGTCATATTTTCTCTCGACTTTTCCAAGAACAAGGGCAAGATACTCCTTCTTTAAAGTTCTGTCCCTGAACATTTCGGATAATTCCTGCGCCGCCGGAAGCGTCTTCGCGCAGACTAGAATACCGCTTGTATTTCTGTCAAGCCTGTTTACGGCCGACGGTTTAAATTGATTTATGTTCAGTCCGTCCTGATTTTTACCCGATGCAAGATACATATTTAAAAGCTCGCACGCGGAAATATCCTCAGGCCTGCTTTTCTGTGAAAGCATTCCCGCCGGTTTATTTATTATGCATACGTCCCTGTCTTCATAAATTATGCAGTTCTTAAAATCCCGAACCGCCTTTAAATCAGAACTTTCTGCGGTATTTTTATCGTCTTTTGAAGTTCCCATAAACTTTTCCAGCGTCTCGTCAGAAAAATAGATTACTATTTCATCATCAGTCTTCAGTATTTCTTTTCCCTCTGATTTGGCGCCGTTAAGTTTTATCTTTTTTTCCCGAAGCATCCTGTATAAAAAACCCGCTCCTGCATTGGGAAGATATCTTTTTAAGAACTTATCAAGTCTCTGATTTTGATTAGTTTCGTCAATGATTATTTTTTTCATATTCGCTTTTTATATAACCGTAATCACCTTTTTTGATCTTCATTGATTGACGCTCCCATTCAGACCTTTCTCCAGCCTGTTTCATACTTATTTTTTAACATATTTCCTGAAACTTTCGCCCATCCGAGGGGATAACCCTCGATGCATATAAGTCTCCAGGAAAAATCTTTTTTTATGTTGTTTTCCATCGGGAAAGAGTCTCCCCTTAAATATTTTTCAGCCGCCGCGTCTCCTGCTTTAAAATCGATGCACTTGTCGAATCTGTCTTTTCCAAGAACCATGGCGAGAGCCTGGGAAGGCTCAAATCTGTTCTTTGATTCCGTTCCTATGTAAAGACCTGTTCTTAAGTATCTCAGTGAATCTTTTTTATCCATATTTTCATATAAATAATATATCCGTTCTTTTTCCCTGAAAAAGCTTCCCGATGAAAAATCATAGTCGATATGGGAGAGAAAATCCTTTACACAATCAGGAAGATTTTTTATCGCTCCTCTTATCTCAGGTTTTTTATATATTTTTTCGTCTGTATCGCTTTGAGCTTTCTTCTTTAAAAGACATACAAAATGTCCTTCTCCTCTCATTTTGTGAGGAAAAATCCTGACTGCTTTTTCAACTCCGAGTCTGCCCGGTTCGAAACCTTCGTATCCTTCTATATCAGCCGTCTCAAACTCAGGATGTTTTTCTATAAGTTTTAATATCTGCTCCTCGTTTTCATCAGTCGAAAAAGTGCATGTTGAATACAAAAGATATCCTCCGCTTTTCAGCATTACGGCGGCAGCTTCTATAAGTTCCTCCTGAATTTTTGCGTAATAGGACGGTCCTTTTTCAAGCCATGCCAAAACGCCTTTCGGATCCCTTCTGAACATGCCTTCTCCCGAACACGGAGCGTCTAAAATAATCTTATCAAAAAATCCCGGATATACTTCCGCGAGTTTTTTAGGATCCTCCGCCGTCACGCAAAAGCTCTCGGCGCCCGCCATCTCAAGATTCTTAAGAAGCGCCTTTCCTCTGCTCGCGCTTATATCATTCGCCAAAAGGAATCCCTTATCAGAAAGCTTTGACGCGATCTGAGTAGCCTTTCCTCCGGGAGCGGCGCACATGTCGAGCACCCTGTCTGCAGGCTGAATATCTATGCTTCTGGCGGGAGTCATAGCCGACGGCTCCTGTATATAGTATAATCCTGCCCGATAAAAGGGATGCGATGACGCGAAAGCTGTATCTTCAGCAAAAAATCCGTTGGGAATCCATGGTATTTTTGTCATGGAGCAATTCTCTATAATGCCGCATTTATCTAAAAGTTCCGTAAGGATCTCATTGCTTCCTCGTTTATTGTTCAGTCTGATTCCATAACAGCGTTCTTCTGAGAAAGTCTTCATATATTCTTCAAATTCCGAATCGCCTAAAAGGTTCTTCATTTTATCAAGATAACTTTGCGGAAGGTTCATCTTGCCTCTCCTGATTTATTTATGAATTTAATAAAGGCACCCTTTATTCAAGGGTGCCTGTTAATTTGATCAATCGTCATAATCCTCGTCGTCATCGTCCAAATCAACTTCATACGAAGAGTTCTGAGGAATGTCTGTTGTTATATCCTGATGAGCGTCATCCTCCATAGAAGGTGAAAGCTCTCTGCGGTTCTGATTAACAACGTCATGGCACTGTTTAAATGTATCAATAAGAGCTGCGTTCTTTGAAGAAACATCTGCCATTGTATTGCTGATTATATCTGAAAGATTTGAAAGGATTTCATCTGTATAAGATATAGCGCTCATACGGATGTTGTTCGCGTCCTGCTGCGCCGAATCGAGGATTTCCTGAGCCTGCTGATTTGCGGCGTTTACAGTATCGCTTGCCTGGATATAAGCCTGTTTCATTATCTCTGTCTGAGAGACAAGTTCTTTTGCATGTTCCTGCGCCTCAGAAATGATATTGTTGCTCTTTTCCTGAGCGTCCGTAAGGATCGCGTCTTTATTGCTGATAATTCTCTGATAACGTTTGATTTCTTCAGGTGTTTTTAAACGAAGCTCGCGAAGGAGTTCCTCAAGTTCTTCTTTATTTACAACGATTTTTGTTGTCGATAACGGCTGATATTTGCATCCTTCTATAAACTCTTCGATCTCTTCGATAATCTGTTCTATTCTGCTACTGCTCATTTATATGTCCAGCCTTTCTAATTTTTTTTAATTAATTTATCAGTAATCTTCTGAGCAACAAAATCAGGTACAAACTGACTTATGTCTCCGCCATATGCAGCGACTTCTTTTACGATCGTCGAACTGAGATATGCGTACTCTAATGACGTAGCTAAAAACAGGGTGTCAATCGTAGGATTGAGTATCCTGTTTGTCTGTGCCATCTGAAGCTCATATTCAAAATCTGTTACGGCTCGAAGTCCCCTTAAGAAAACCTGCGCGCCGTGTTTAACCGCAAAGTCTACCGCCAACCCGTCAAATGAGCAAACTTCCACATTGTCAAGATCAGAGACGACTTCTCGTATAATATTAACACGTTCCTCTAAAGAAAACAATGGAATTTTAACGGAATTATTCAGTACTCCTACTACAAGTTTGTCAAAAAGCTTGGCGCCCCTTTTGATTACGTCTATATGTCCGTTTGTTATCGGATCAAAACTTCCTGTATAGACTGCTGTTGCCATTTCAACCCCCAAATTTCAAAAAAATATGTTTATTAGTCTTGTACTTTTTCTCTTTAACGCAGACAAGACCCATTTCATCTGTCCATGAAAAATCAGTATCGATAGACGCCTCAATCACAAAAAGCGTATCACTGTTTACTATATCGGAGCCGGCGATATTTTTCATCACCTCGTACTCCAGCTTTTTGTTATAAGGCGGATCCATGAACACTATATCATAAGGTTCATTTTTAGCAAGCGAAACAGCAATATTTCTCGCATCTTTTTTTAATATATATGAATTTTCAGTAAATCTCGTTTTAATAAGATTTTCTCTTATGCACGAAACCGCCTGCGGGTTCTGCTCGACAAAGCAGCAAAAAGCGGCTCCCCTGCTGAGGGCTTCGATTCCGATCCCGCCGCTTCCCGCGAAAATATCAAGGAAACGTGCCTCATACAGGCAGGGATTCAGCATATTAAAAAGAGTCTCCTTTATACGATCAGTGGTAGGTCGCGTCCCCATACCAGGAACCGTTTTTAAAGTAAGACTCTTTCTTGTTCCAGCTATTACTCGCATAATGCCTTAGTTCAATAATCCTTTCTGAGTTGTTCTCTCCAATCCAGGTCTCCCCTTGCAAGACTTAATATAAGCGCCTCCGCAGTGGCTATATTGGTCGCAAGCGGCACATTATAAAGGTCACAGCTGTTGATAACCTGATAAACGTCAGGTTCTTTTGCGCTTATCATGGAAGGATTGTAAAAAAAGATAACCAGGTCAAGCTCTTCTCTTTCAATCATCTCTACAAACTGCTTATCTCCTCCAACGGATCCTGCGAGAAATTTATGAACTCTAAGAGAAGTTACGTCCTCTATCCTTCTGCCTGTAGTACCTGTCGCGTAAAGTTCGTGCTTTGCAAGGATTCCCTTATAAGCGATACAAAAGTCCTCTATAAGACTTTTTTTACTGTTATGAGAAATAAAACCAATATTCATATTTCACCCCGTAATTCATTTCTCTTTGTGCAGATTATGTCTACTATATATTCTATATCCATTGAGCAGAATAGCATATTATACAATAAAAAGCAACACAAAACAAAAAATTTAAACATTTTTTATAAATTCATTTTTTTAAAGTGTAAAAAATCAAGCTGATTACTTGTGCACTATTTTAGAGGATTCCCTCCAGATCATTTTTCACCTGATCCAGCATTTCTTTAAGCAGCAAATACTTTTCATCTGACAGTTCAGGATCTTCCTTCATTATTTCCTTTACAAGATTTGACGCCTGAATAAGAATATCCGCATCCCTGAAGGGATCTGCCAGAGAAAATCCCGCAACTCCGCTCTGCCTCAATCCGAACAGATCGCCCTGGCCTCGGAGTTTCAGATCTTCACGAGCTATATAAAATCCGTCGTTTGATTTGTTTAATATCTGAAGACGTTTATTGTCCTCTTCTTTTGAATCTCCCTGCAAAAATATGCAGTACGACTGAGCGTTTCCGCGCCCGATGCGTCCTCTTAGCTGATGCAGCTGCGCCAGTCCGAAGCGTTCCGCATTTTCAATCATCATCACGGTGGAGTTGGGAACGTCTACTCCTACTTCAATAACAGTCGTTGATACAAGTACCTGAATTTTATTTTCAGAAAACCTGCTCATTATATTTAATTTTTCATCCGCCGTCATCCTGCCATGGAGCATCTCAACCTTTATATCAGGTTCAAATATCTTTTTTAACCTGGCTGTATATTCCATAACATTTTCGCATCCGAGATCCTCGTTGGGCTCTATCATCGGACATATTATATATGCCTGGTGGCCTATCTCCACCTGTTTTTTTATAAAGGAGTAAGCCGTCTTTCTGTAAGACTCATCCACAACGCAGTTTTTTATCGGAAGCCTGCTGGACGGCAGTTCATCGAGCGCCGATATTTTCAGTTCACCGTAAATGATCAATGCGAGAGTTCTCGGTATCGGCGTCGCGCTCATTACAAGTATATGGGGAAGAAAACCTTTTTCGGCGATTATCCATCGCTGTTTGACTCCAAAGCGGTGCTGCTCGTCTGTTATAGCCAGCGCCAGGCAATTAAAATCAACTTTATCCTGTATTATGGCATGCGTTCCTATTACCGCTTTAACTTTTCCTTCGGAAATCCTTTCATATGCTTCACGCTTTTCTTTTGCTGTCATGGAACCTGTCAGAAGAAGCGCCTGATCGCTGCTCATGCCGTTTTCTTCAAGAAGTTTTATAAACGACTTATAGTGCTGCGACGCGAGAACTTCTGTAGGAGCCATAAGCGCGCATTGAAATCCCTTGGCCATCACGGAAACCATCGAAAGAAATGCCAGTATAGTCTTTCCGCTGCCGACGTCTCCCTGAAGCAGCCTGTTCATCGTATGACTGCTCATCAGTTCAGATCTTATCTCCTGCCATACTTTTTTCTGCGCGCCTGTAAGTTCAAAAGAAAGATTATCAATTATCTCATCAGCTGCCTGAGTGTCTTCGATAATATATTGATTTTCAGTTTCTCTGTTGTTTTCATTTATCTTTGCCAGCCTAAGCAGATATACTAAGAACTCGTCGAAAACAAGTCTTTTTCTGGCATTTTTCAGTTCAGCTTCTGAAACAGGAAAGTGAATTTTATTTACGGCAAAATCCCTGTCTTCAAGTTCATATCTGTCAAGCGCATCTTTAGGAAGATACTCTATAAAAGAATATCTGTCAAGAACCTGCCTTACCGCTTTTGCTATCATCTTGTTTTTCAGCCCTGCCGTCAGGGAATAGACAGGCTGTATGCTTCCTCTTACAGTTTCATATTTGTCTGTCGTGAAAATTTCAGGGTGCTGCATGATCACCCTTTTATTTTTGCATTCAACCATGCCTCTGAATATAAAAGATTCGCCGACCTTTAAAGTCGCCCTCAAATACGGCATATTGAACCAGTGCATCTCAATTCTGCCTGTCTCATCTTCGCCCGTTAAAATAGTTATCGCCGCTCTTTTTCCCGTTTTTATAACCGGCGGTCTTTTGATACGTATCATTACAGCCTGTTTTTCACCTGATACAAGTTCACCGACAGATACGCATTTCTGATAGGCATCATAAGCTCGCGGATAATAATGAATAAGCTGATCGAGATTGTCTATTCCGACTTTCCCGAACAGCTTTTCCGTTTTCGGTCCGATGCCCTTCAGCTCGCCAAGTCTGATCCCGGCAAGAAGATTATCCGAACCCATATTTTATTCCTCTTTATTCTACAGAAATCACACAGTAATATACAGGCTGTCCGCCGTACTGCACATCAACCGAACAGTTTGGATACTCGCTCTCTATCTTATTTGCAAGTTCTGAAGCCTGCTCTTCTGTATACCCTTCGCCATAGTAGATGCTGATAAGCTCCGCGCTGTCATGCATCATAGCTTTTACGCTGTCAAAAGCGACAGTCGTAATGTCTTTTCCGACAGCAAGAAGTCCGTTGTCGCCGACCGCCATAATATCGCCGTTGCTGATTTCAAAATCATCGATCTTTGTGTCGCGGATCGCGTATGTCACCTGGGAAGTAGACACCGCCGAAATGCAGTCGTTCATTATCTCGGCGTTTTCTTCGGCTGAATACTCAGGCGCGAAATTAATCATCGCCGTTATTCCCTGTGTAACTGTCTTTGTAGGAATAACGATAATAGTCTTGTCCTCAGTTAAGTCGCGGGCCTGATTCGCGGCCATGATTATATTTTTATTATTCGGATAAACAAAAATATAATCGGCGTTTATCTCCTCGATGGCTTTTATAAAATCATCTGTCGAAGGATTCATGGTCTGGCCGCCGCTGATAACGACGTCAACTTCCATATCTTTAAACAGATTGTTAAATCCGTCGCCTGCTGCTACAGTTATAAATCCGTATTTCTTTCTCTCCTGCGGCTCTTTTGTCTCTGTTTTTGAGCTGTTCTGCGTTTCCTGCAGGTGAAGCATCTCTCTGTGCTCTTCACGCATATTGTCGATCTTTATCCTCGAAAGTTCACCATAGCCTACAGCTCTGTGAAGAACAGTACCGGGGTCGTTCGTATGCACATGAATTTTAATAAGATCGTCATCCGGCACAAGCACGATCGAATCTCCCATGGAATCGAGAAACTTCTGTAAATCAGCGATCTCGCTGTCGGGAAGCGGTTTGTCAATGTTAATGATAAATTCAGTGCAATATCCGAATTTGATCTCTTCCGTCGGCCTGTTTACGTCCACCTTCGGCGCAGCGCTGTTTGCTGAAGTTTCTTCGGA
The DNA here is from genome assembly GCA_949286775.1 of uncultured Eubacteriales bacterium. Classification (GTDB taxonomy): domain Bacteria; phylum Bacillota; class Clostridia; order Lachnospirales; family Lachnospiraceae; genus Alectryocaccobium. Next base: position 12,970 of record CASEDW010000130.1, read on the forward strand.
AACGTTTGTGCGGGCAACAGGTTTGCCCTGAAGCGCCATAAGCGCGCCTTCAAGCGCTACCATAAGACCCTGTCCGCCTGAATCGACAACACCTGCCTCTTTAAGTACAGGAAGAAGTTCAGGAGTCAAATCAAGAACTCTGTTTCCCTCTTCGATAACTCTGATAAGAAACTCCTCGATATCGGCTTCTTCATTTGCATGTTTCGCGAGAGTCGCCGCTTTTTTAGCCATGCCTTTAGCGACTGTAAGAATAGTTCCTTCTTTTGGCTTCATTACCGCTTTGTATGCCGTCTCTACAGCTCTTTCAAAAGCAGACGCTATAAGCCTTGTATCAATAAATTCATGAGACTGAATCTCTCTTGTCAGACCGCGAAGAAGCTGTGAAAGGATAACTCCCGAATTGCCTCTTGCGCCTCTTAAAGAACCATGGGAGATAGCTTTCGCAATATCCGCCATCTCATCGCTTTTTAATGCTTCAACCTCTTTTACCGCGGAAAGAATAGTCAAAGTCATATTTGTTCCCGTATCGCCGTCCGGAACAGGGAATACATTTAATTCATTTATCCATTCTTTCTTTGCTTCAAGGTTATAAGCTCCGGATATAAACATTTTCTTAAACATTCCGGAATCTATATAGTTTACAGACACTTTACGTATCCTCCCGTTTCTATTATAAATTTGTCAATGTATTAATCTATAACGCGAACCCCTTCGACGATTATACGAATCTTCTCGATTTCCATCCCCGTAAATTCCGCAACGTTATATTTGACATTGCTGATGAGGTTCTGCGCTATTGTGCTGATGTTTACACCGTAAGCAACTAACACATGAAAGTCCAAAGAAATTTTATTGTCTTCGATTTTAACATTTATGCCGTGTTTAAGGCTTTCGCGGCGGAGCAGCTTGACAAGTCCGTCTTTCATATTTACCGCTGCCATTCCTACTATGCCAAAACATTCTACAGCAACGCTGCCGGCATATGTGGCAATCACATCCGGATCTATGATAACTTCGCCAAGTTCCGTATCCATACGTCCTTTCATAAGTGCAAATCTCCCTTCATAACATTATTACAAGTATACCCTATTTTCTGATAAAAATAAACTGTTTTTATTTTCCTTTTATATTTAGTGCTATTTTATCGCAGTTCTTTCAGCGTTTTTCAGACAAATCGCGCGGATTTTTTTGCAATTTTTTTTAAAAATCACTTGCATTTAATAAAAATATCTGTTAGACTATCAACCGTTGTAATGATGACTAACTATGCAACAAGAATAATACAAGGAGGTGCAACCATGGCAAAATGTGCAGTCTGCGGCAAGAGCGCTTATTTCGGAAACAGCGTCAGCCATTCACATAGAAGAGCAAACAAAATGTGGAAGCCAAACGTAAAATCAGTCAGAGTAAAAACTGAGGGTGGTTCAAAAAGAATGTATGTTTGTACTTCCTGCCTTCGCAGCAATGCAGTAGAACGTGCTTAATTAAAGCATTTACAAAGACTATCACTTTCGTGGTAGTCTTTTTTATTGCCCGGGGTTATCCATTATTATCCATTTTGGAAACGATCACTACTGCCGTTCCATTTTCTACTTTTATATATGCCTCATCTTTTGCCCATTCGTTGCTTACGCCTATAGGATATTTATTTGATATCTCCCCTTCTTCAATTTCGTATTTTGTTCCTTTTATCGTAACGCCTGTGCATATATCACTAATAGCGAAAAACGACAGATAGCTGTTCTCTTCTCTTTTCAGGTTCAAGTTGGAATTTCTGATCGAATACAATATAGTATCTTTTCCTTCTATAACAGCTCTTGCGCCATGTTCTTCGATAAAAGCAGCCGTCTGTACATTCGCGATGCTGTGATCAAACCTTCCGCCAAAGGCGCAGCATATATGTATCTCATCAAAACCTCTGTCAATCGCATATCTTACCGCGCTTATAGTATCTGTATCATCTTTTATCGGATTTAACCTTATGGTTTTGATATTTTCTTCGATTTCTCCTTTATAAGAGTCAAAATCCCCAATAACCATATCCGGAATTATATTCATTTTTTTGGCGGCGGACAGGCCGGCGTCGCAGGCTATAACAAAATCGAACTTTTCTCTATTTCCGGGCGGACAGAATTCACCGCCCGATATCAGCAGACATTTTTTCATTTTCAGCTCCGCAAATCATTGATGGTAAATTTATTACAAATTATTATATATGTTATTGAACAGATTGTCTTTATTTTTCTTGAAAACTTACTTCTAATCTGATAATATTTTTTTGTTATTTTATGAATCAAGGATCTAATAGATACAAATCGGATGCTTGCATACGATTTATATAAATTATTAATTGTGAAAATTATTTTAGGGAGGCAACCATGAGTCTTATTCTTCCTGAGGGCTACGATCCTCATCTTACTGTCAGAGAAACACAGGCAGCTATTAAATATATCCGCGACACATTTCAAAAAGAATTCGGAAAAGAAATGAATCTTGAGAGAATCTCCGCTCCTCTTTTTGTAACGGCTTCATCAGGACTTAACGATAACTTAAACGGCGTCGAAAGAACTGTTGATTTTGATATTAAAGATCTCAAAGGGGAGGACGTACAGGTTGTACAGTCTCTCGCGAAATGGAAACGTATGGCGCTTAAACGCTACGGTTTCAAACCGGGCGAAGGTCTTTATACAAATATGAACGCCATCAGAAGAGACGAAGACCTTGACAATCTCCACTCCTGCTATGTTGACCAGTGGGACTGGGAAATGGTTATTAAAAAAGAAGAACGCACTGAAGAAAAACTCGAAGAAGTTGTACGCCATATCTTCAAGATAATCAAACATATGGAACACGAAGTATGGTACAAATATCCCCAGGCGGTTACTAAACTTCCTGACGATATCTTCTTTATCACAACGGAAGAACTTCTTCAGATGTATCCTGACTTACCGGCTAAAGAACGCGAAAACCGTATCTGCAAAGAACACGGATGCGTATTTATTAAACAGATCGGCGATAAACTTTCAAACGGCGAGCCCCATGACGGTCGCGCTCCCGACTATGACGACTGGCAGTTAAACGGCGATATCCTGTTCTGGTTCCCGACTCTTGACAGAGCTCTTGAGATCTCAAGCATGGGAATCAGAGTAAGCGAGCAGTCCCTCGCCGAGCAGCTCAAGAAAGCAAACTGCATGGAAAGAGCTGAACTTCCGTTCCATAAAATGCTCTTAAACGGAGAACTTCCATATACTATCGGCGGCGGAATCGGTCAGTCAAGACTCTGCATGCTCCTTCTCGGACGCGCGCATGTGGGCGAAGTTCAGGCTTCACTCTGGCCGCAGGATATGATAGATGAATGCGAAAAGCACAATATCATACTGCTGTAATACCATACATTTATTAAGCATAAAATTTCATTGCAAAGCCGCCATACCGGATAAGGTACGGCGGCTTTGTGGCTGATATAAAGAATCACTGACCCTGAATCTTCTGATTTCCGGTACTCCAGACGTGTTTTTCCGCTGCGACGGCAGGAGTGTTCTGAGCCATAACTCCTACAAGTTTATGCGGCACATATGGCTCTTCAAGATATGCGCGTTCTCCATCAGTAAGGCAAAGATCAACGGATTTTGCAGCTCCTTCCACATGATGAAGTTTGGTAGCGCCAACCACAGGAGCCGTAACTTTCTCAAGAAGCCATGCCAGAGCGATCTCCGTCATGGAAACACTTCTTTTTTGGGCAAGTTCTGCTACCCTGTCAATGATAATCTGATCATTTTTTGCGCTTGCGTCATATTTAAATTTTGCGTAACTGTCTTCAACGAGACGCTTCGATGTCTCTCCCGGATGTTTTGAAAGGCGTCCGCTGGCAAGAGCGCTGTAAGGCGTCATCGCGATATTGTCCTCGGCGCAGAGTTTTGCCATCTCCCGCTCTTCTTCCCTGAAAATCAGGTTGTAATGTCCCTGTATTGATACAAATTCTGGAAAGCCTTCTTTTTGTGCCAAAGCGTTCGCCTTTGCGAGCTGATAAGCGAAACAGTTCGAAATACCGATATAACGTACTTTTCCTGCTTTTACCACACGATCAAGGCCATCAAGTATATCATAAATCAGCGTCCGGTAATCCCACATGTGATATATATAAAGGTCAACATATTCCATTCCCAGATTACGCAGACTCGTATCTATCATATTTTGAATATGCTGCTGTCCGGAGATTCCTGACTCTATTTCTTCTTGCGTGCGCGGAAGAAATTTTGTGGCTACTATCACATCATCACGTTTTGCAAAATCGCGCAGAGCGCGTCCCAGATACTGCTCGCTTGTGCCTGACTGGTATCCTACGGCAGTATCAAAGAAATTGATTCCAAGTTCCAGACCTCTTTTTATGATCTCTCTTGAATGTTCCTCGTCAATAGTCCATGAATGCTGGCCGTTGTTTGGATCGCCAAATCCCATGCATCCCATACATATACGTGAAACATTCAGATCTGAATTTCCAAGCTTAGTATACTGCATAATGCGGCCTCCTTATTCTAAACCATTGTATGTCTCGTCATCCACCGGCTCGCACCACTCGTTTTTCGTCTCCTCTCCCGGAACTTCAACAGCGATATGTGAAAACCAGCTGTCCTTTTTAGCGCCATGCCAGTGTTTTACTTCCGCAGGAATTGTAATTACCATGCCAGGCACAAGGCTTACGGCAGGCTTTCCCTCTTCCTGATACCAGCCTTCTCCTGCTGTACAAATCAAAATCTGTCCTCCGCCATTCTTGGCATGATGTATATGCCAGTTATTGCGGCATCCGGGTTCAAAAGTTACATTAGCCAGAAATACAGGGCATTTGCCCGCCTCTGTCAGCGGATTTAAATAAGAATTTCCGATGAAATACTGCGCAAATCCCGTATTCGCATCGCCCAGCCCAAACATATTTTCATTGTCGAATAAATTTTTGTCATTGATACGCATAATAAATTCTCCTCTCTTATAATTACTATTTCTCTACTTTGATACGTATTCATATACTGTTTCTTACGTATAAAAATTACATTTCTTTATTTTGATACGTATTCATATCCAATTTCACACGTATAAAATTTTATATGCTATTCAACGGCTTCTATAGTGACTGTTCCTGTATTGACAGTATTTTTTTCAATATTCATTCCTCCGTTTTTCATCACATCTTTGCCGCTTCATCTACACATGTAATCGCATTCAAACTGCGGGGATAGCCGATATACGGGAGACACTGGGAAATCACGCTTACAAGAAATTCCTTATCATTACCCAGATTCATATTTCCTTTTGAATGAGCGATAAGCTGCGGCTCGCAGCCTCCCTGCGCCATAAGAAAGCAGAATGTTATCAGTTCTCTTTCCGCAAGAGTCAGGCCTTTTCGTGTATAATAATCACCAAAACAATTAGCAGCGAGCCAGCGGTTTATATGCCCGTTTTTCCAGGCTTCTTTCATGTGCTCGCCGAAAATTTCAGCCTGTGCCTCCGCGCCTTTTTCAAGTCTGTTTTCAAGGGTAGTTGTCGCCTTGCCTTCAAGAGGCAGTTCTATACCTTTTTCTAATAAGATTTCATTTGTACAATTCAGAAACGGCAGCATTCTGCCATATCCCAAATAGTCGGCGGACTGATAAACTATTTCCTTTACCATTACAGGGGTAATACCGTTTTCAAGTGCTTTCGGCAGAATTTCTCTGTAAGCATCTACGCTTCCGCATCCAATCAAAGCTGCCAGAATTGCCATATAACGTGTTCTTTCCGGCAGTTTCGCGACTTCCTCGCTTGGCACTTCTTTAAACGCAAAATTTTCAAATCGTTCAGTAAATTCGGGATCTGTTTTATGTAACTCCATTTTTCTTTTCTCCTTTCATTTTTTCTGATTTTCTCTTTGAATTTCAAACCTTAGATAATCCAGACGATCCAGCTGTTTTTCTTTAAAATTAATTTAATCAATTGTTCCGTACCGCTTGTCATTCAACATCTTAAGCCTCTCTTCTTCAGTTACTTTTCCCTGCACAAGAAGCTTCATATATTTTTCAATTTCATCATTGGTAAAGCCTACGTCATGAAGTGTCATGATCATACTTAATCGTTCGATATCGCTGTCATCGTAATGCCATGACCCCATTACCTTTTTTACTTCGCCGCACAATCCCCAGCTCTCATATTCACGCAAAATTTTGACAGGGATATTATATTTTTCGCTTGCCTCGT
>CASEDW010000131.1 GCA_949286775.1 uncultured Eubacteriales bacterium
CTGAACTCGAAAAATGGGTAGAAGAAAACACAGACTACGGATTCGACGTTGTTCTTGAGTGCTCAGGTGCAGGCCCTGCTCTTGCTACAGCTATTAAACTTGTACGCAAGCAGGGACAGATCACACAGGTTGGCGTATTTGGAAAACCTGTAACAGCTGATCTTGACGCTATGTGGAAAAAAGAAATCAAACATACAAGCAGCTTTGCTACTGGCGCTTCTTCATGGGAGAAACTTCAGAAGCTCTATGCTATGAATGTACTTGAGCTTGATGATCTTATCAGCGCAAGATTCCCGCTTGCTGACTACAAAAAAGCATTTGAGATGGTAGAAAACAAAGAAGGATACAAGATCTTCCTTATCCCTTAATAAGTAATGATGTTGAGGTCAAAAGCCCCCAACTTATGATACCTACGGATTGCGGGTCTCAAGGTCTTTCACCCACTTATGAGCAAGCTCATGCGGGCTTAGACCTTATGACCCTAGTATCATAAATAATGCTTAAACTATAAAATTACCACCGGTTCGATTCAGAGCCGGTGGTTTTCTTATGCCTGTTGATCGTTATTTAGTTTACTCTTCGCTTTTTACTTCTTCCCTTTCTTTTCTTAATTGAGAAAATGCCTTTTCAATATAGTATTTCTGGGCGATCGCCAATATTATATTTTTCATTAATTTCTTAACTTCATTATCCGTATTATTTTCTTCGTCACACAATTGCTCTCCGCCTGATCGAAGAGCGCAGATAAGTTCAGAACACAAATAATCGTACGCTTCCTTTGACTCATAACGCTCATCTCTGATCTTTAACAACAATTGAATGTCATCAAGGCTTACAACCATCTTAGAAAGCACAATAAAAATCAATGAAGCGATCTGCTCTCTGTAGTATTGTTTTTTTATCGCGTTAGGTATCATATGCATCTTCACATAATTGCTCAGCATAGATTCCGTCACTTTAATATCAAACCACGGCTGAAACAGCTCATTGATAAATTTAACTACCTGTTTGAGATACAGCCCCACATCAGGTATTTCATTGTATAGCGGCATATTAAATTCGCTGATATCTTTTTTTACGATTTTTTCTTCCGATGAACTCATTTTTCTCTCCTATATTTAAATTTCAAAAAGCTTTTAATCGGTTATTAAATAACTCTTGACAAGTTATTTGATATGAGCTATGATTTTATCAGTTATTAAATAACCGATAACAAGATATTATCACACCGCTTTCTAATAAGCAATACTCGAACACCAAATACTGTAAATATACGTACATGTGACGCGTTGTTCGCGTCAGAAAGGAGAACCTATGACAAACTCAGGATCATTATATTATCCATCAACACAATCAACGCTTTTTACCGTAAAAGATCCCATCAGCGCTCTGACACATTTTATAGGCTTTTGCCTCGCAGTGCTGGCAACACCGCTGATACTCATATCCGCTTCTTCCTCCTCGGTAAGTACAGGAGGTCAGATCAGTCTTTCGATCTTCATGATCAGCATGATCTTTCTATATGGCGCCAGCAGCGCTTATCACACGTTTAATTTAGGTGAACGCGGAACAAAGGTTTTAAAAACGATAGATCACATGATGATATTCATGTTTATAGCAGGAACATACACTCCTATCTGCGCAATCATACTTCGCGGAATGAACGGCGCGGCGCTTTTGCTTGCCGTATGGGCGATCGCGATACTCGGCGTCTTCTTTAACGCCTGCTGGATCAACTGTCCCAAATGGCTCTCGTCAGTCATATATATAAGCATGGGCTGGGCAGCCGCATTTGTGATAATTCCTCTGTATAATATAATGAGCCCGGCGGAATTTTCTCTGCTTATCGGAGGCGGAATACTATATACGATTGGCGGCGTGATCTACGCGCTGAAAATAAAAATAACCGAACATTTCGGCGGACATGAAATCTTTCATATCTTTGTAATGCTCGGCTCGTTTTGTCATTATCTTATGATTTATAATTTTATACAGTAACCTATTTTTCTCCGATTGTAAACCTGTGCATGATATTCGGTTGACAATTTCGAATTCATTGATATACTTACAATGGATTTCAGATTTCGCCATTTATTATGATATACAAAAATACTACGATCGGAGAATGACATGAAAAAAACATCGATTTATCAACTTCCGACATGCGCTATAATGGCTGCTCTAATGTGTATACTGGGGCCGGTTTCAATTCCAATAGGCCCCGTGCCGATTTCACTGACTACTCTCGTGATCTATTTAAGCGCCCTGCTGCTGGGAGCAAAACTTTCCACCGTCTCATCCGTTCACTATCTGCTTTGAGGTCTCGTCGGTCTTCCTGTATTTTCAGGATTTCAGGGCGGTATCGGGAAATTGGCGGGACCGACAGGCGGATATATAATCGGTTTTATATTCACCGTAATAATCTGCGGTATTTTCGCGGATAAATTCAGAGACAAGCCTGTTTTAATATTTATTGGCATGGTATTGGGAACTATTGTGACATA
>CASEDW010000132.1 GCA_949286775.1 uncultured Eubacteriales bacterium
CGATACGAAAGGACCTCTTGGAAATGTTTGTATTCATAAGGGAATGGGGCTTGTAAGCGAAGTATTTAACGAGAATATCATCAATAATTTAAGAGGAAATATAGGAATCGGACATGTAAGATATTCGACGACTGGCGAAAGCATAGAAGAAAACGCCCAGCCTGTGTTTTTGAATTATCTTAAGGGGACTCTTGCGCTGGCGCACAATGGAAATATCATAAACGCCGGAATCCTGAGAAAAGAACTTGAAAATCAGGGGGTTAAATTTTTCGGCACGACGGATTCAGAGGTGATTGCGTATAAAATTGCCGTGGAACGGATGAAAACAGACTCAATCGAAGAAGCGGTAGCAAGCGTCGCTAAAACCTTAAAAGGGGGATTTGCGATTCTTGTGATCAGTCCTCAGAAATTAGTAGGTATAAGAGACCCCTTCGGTTTAAAGCCTCTTTGTCTCGGCAAAAAAGGAGAATCATATATTCTGTCTTCTGAAAGTGCGGCCATTACATCTGTGGGTGGAGAATTTATACGTGATATAGAGCCGGGCGAGATAGTTGTTATTTCAGACGACAAAGTCTCTTCTGATTTTTCTTTAAAGCAGGATAAACAGGCCAGGTGCATATTTGAGTATATTTATTTCGCGAGGGAAGATTCGATAATAGACGGAGTAAGCGTACACAAAGCAAGGATCAGAGGCGGCGCGTCGATGGCAAAACGCTTCCCTGTTGATGCCGACGTCGTGACGGGAGTTCCTGATTCGGGAATAGCCGCGGCTGTGGGTTACGCTGAAGAATCGGGGATACCCTTTAAACTCGCCTTTCATAAAAACAGTTATGTCGGAAGAACGTTTATCAAGCCGACTCAAAAGGAGAGACAGTCGGCTGTTCAGATGAAACTAAGTCTGATCTCTGACGTCGTAAAAGACAAAAGAGTTGTGCTTATCGACGATTCTATAGTCAGGGGCACTACGATATCAAATATTATCAGGAATATGAGAAAAGCGGGCGCTAAAGAAGTTCATGTACGCATCAGTTCGCCGCCGTTTTTGCATCCGTGTTATTACGGCACTGATGTGCCCGACAATAATGAATTAATCGCGAATAAACTTTCAAAAGACGAACTGAGGGATTTTATAGGCGCAGACTCACTTGAATATATGAAGACTGAAGATCTTGATAAAATGACGGGCGGGCTGCCGCTGTGTAAAGCATGCTTTGACAACAATTATCCCGTAAAATGAATATTTGAAAAAGAAAAAATTCAAAAAAGGTATTGACATCTAAAAAAACAGGGTATATACTTCGGAACATGAAAAAGCAAAGGCGCTTTGAACTTAAGGTTCAAAGCGCCTTTTTTCGTTGAAAATGAAAAGGAGAAATTATTATGAGTAAATCAATTCCGGAAATTTATGGATCGTTAGTTTTTAACAACGCGGTAATGAGAGACAAACTTCCAAGAGATATCTACAAGGCGCTGCGCAAGACAATTGAGAATAATACACATCTTGAAGTAGATGTGGCAAATGCTGTAGCGACAGCGATGAAAGAGTGGGCTGTGGAGCATGGAGCTACGCATTTCACGCACTGGTTCCAGCCTATGACAGGATTTACCGCTGAAAAACATGATAGTTTTATTTCTCCTACAGTTGAAGGAAAAGCAATAATGGAGTTTTCAGGCAAGGAATTAGTCAAAGGAGAACCGGATGCTTCTTCATTTCCTTCGGGAGGACTCAGAGCCACATTTGAAGCGAGAGGATATACAGCATGGGATCCTACATCGCCTGCGTTTATAAAAGACGGTACGCTTTGTATTCCGACAGCGTTCTGTTCATACTCGGGCGAGGCCCTTGATAAAAAAACTCCGCTGTTAAGATCAATGGAAGCGCTTAATAAGCAGGCTGTAAAACTGCTTCATATATTGGGAGATACCGATGTAACAAATGTGAAGACAACGGTAGGACCTGAGCAGGAATACTTCCTTATTGATAAAGAAGATTATAAAAAACGTAAAGACCTTATTTTTACCGGAAGAACTCTTTTTGGAGCTGTTCCTCCAAAAGGTCAGGAGATGGATGATCATTATTTTGGAATGCTTAAACCAAGGGTAGCTTCTTTTATGCATGAGCTTGATGAGGAACTCTGGAAACTGGGTATTCCGGCTAAGACAAAACACAATGAAGTTGCTCCGTGTCAGCATGAGCTTGCTCCTATATTTGAAACAACAAACATAGCCGTTGACCACAACCAGCTTACGATGGAAATCATGAAGAAAGTTGCTGATAAACACGGTTATGTGTGCCTTTTACATGAAAAACCATTTGAAGGCATCAACGGTTCAGGAAAGCACAACAACTGGTCATTAAGCACAAATACAGGAATAAATCTGTTGGATCCGGGCAAACATCCGGCTGAAAATACAAGATTTTTACTCTTCCTTGCCGCTGTAATAAAAGCAGTTGACGAGTACGCCGATCTGTTGAGAGTATCGGTCGCGAACGCGGGAAATGATCACAGACTCGGAGCTAATGAAGCTCCTCCGGCTATTATTTCTGTTTTCATTGGAGAAGAACTTACAAAAGTAATCGATTCAGTCATCAATAAATCATCTTATGACAGTGAAAAAGAGCTTATGTCGATAGGCGCGACAGTGCTTCCTCATTTTGTTAAAGATACTACAGACAGGAACAGAACTTCACCGTTTGCTTTTACCGCGAACAAATTCGAATTCAGATCTCTCGGTTCTTCAGCTTCTGTGGCGACTCCGAATATAGTTCTTAACACAGCGGTAGCAGATGTTCTCGAGGAGTTCTGCGAAAAACTTGAAGGAACTGATCCGTCTGAGCTCACTGATAAAATTTACACTCTTGTAAAAGATACTATTCTGGCTCACAAGAGAGTAATCTTCAACGGAAACGGATACGCGGAA
>CASEDW010000133.1 GCA_949286775.1 uncultured Eubacteriales bacterium
TGAAGGTCATACGTAAAAGCCCTGATATTCCAGTTGGCTTCTTTTGCCTGTTCCAGCGAGAAATCAAAAAGCTCCCTGTTGTCTGTTTTAAATTCTATAACAGAGTCCTTCGGAAGTATCTCCTCATATCTTTTAAGAAACTGAACCGACGTGAGGCGGCGCTTCGCGTGCCGATCCTTTGGCCACGGATCTGAAAAATTAAGATATATCCTGCTGACTTCTCCATAGGCGAAAACATCCGCGATCTCTCTTGCGTCCATCCTGATAAATCTGAAATTAAAATCCGTATGTCCCTGTTCTTTCAGCTCCTCTGCTTTGTCGATGGCTTTTACAAGCACTGAACTGTACATTTCTATTCCGATGTAATTTATGTCGGAATTTTTCTTCGCGAGATCCATCAGAAAACGTCCTTTTCCCATACCTATCTCTATGTGGATCGGATTATCGTTTCCGAATACGCTGTTCCATTTTCCTTTATATTCTTTAGGCGTCTGAACGCAAAACTCGCTTTTCTCGATACGTTCAGCCGACCCCGGTATATTTCTAAGTCTCATTACTGTTCTCCGTTTTGATACTGATTAAAAGTATTTTGAATCATGATTCCGCGATATCCTTAAATTCAACGCGGATCACTTTTTCAATATCCCTGGGTGATACCTCCACCGAATATCCTATCTTGCCGGCGCTAAAAAATATCCTGTCGAACTTCGTCGCGCTGATATCTATAGTCGTTCTGAAAAACTTTTTCATTCCTATAGGGGAGCATCCGCCGTGGACATATCCCGTCAGCGGCAGCAGCTCTTTGCTCTTTATCATTTCGATATTTTTCTCTCCTACTGCCGCCGCAGCTTTCTTAAGATCGAGTTCCTTGTAAACCGGAACTACGAACACATAATGCTGCCCGCTTTTTCCGACAGTTACCAGCGTTTTAAACGCCTGCGCCGGATCCTGTCCCAAAGTCGCCGCGACGTCCATTCCGCTTATAGCGTCTGTGTCAGCGTAGCAGTGATATCCGTAGGGGATCTTTTTCTGATCCAGTATCCTCATTACGTTTGTTTTTTCAGCTTTATTTGATTTTGATTTATCTGACATTTGAATTCTCCGTAACTATTAATCTATTCAGATATCTTTCTTTTCTTCTGCATTTTGATCTTCGTAATACTCATCCGTTTCAACAGGAAGCCCCTGCTTTTTCAGCGAAAGCTCCGCTAAATGTTTTACCATATAATATATCCATGCGAAAACAGGAACTCCGATAAACGCTCCTATAATACCAAAACTTCCCGAGAAAAGCAAAATCGCGACGATAACCCAGAATGCCGACAGTCCCGTCTTGTGTCCGAGTATCTTCGGTCCCATGAAATTAGCGTCAAACTGTATAAGTATTATCTGGAAAATAATAAATCCAAGAGCCTGCATAGGATTTACAAGCACTATAACAGCCGCACCGATGATCGTTCCGATATAAGGACCGAAAAACGGAATTATGTTTGCCGCTCCTACCATAACGCTGATAAGAGTCGCGTATGGCCATCTGAAGATCAGCATTACAAAGAACGTGATCACGCCCATAAGGATGGCTTCCAAAATCTTCGCGCCGAAAAATCCCGAAAAAATGCGGACTGCCTCTTCAACGCTGTCTGTTACAAAACTTCCGATCTTTTCTTTAAATACAGCCTTGTTTAATTTCTTTATCTGGGCGAAAAGCTTCTCTTTTTCGATAAGCATATACATCGCCATAATAAGTCCGACGAGGAAATTTACTACCATTCCGAAAGCGACCGCGATTCCCGTCGTAAATATCTTGTATAAATCTGTTCCGACGCCGATGTTTCCAAGAATCCATGAAGCTATGTTGTTCGCGAAATCGCTGATAGCGGGATATATTCTCTCCTGCCAGATTGGACTGTCGGAAAGTCCCTTTACCCAGCTGTTAAATCCGGAAATCATCTTTCCAAATTCGGGCATCATTTTATTGAGGGTAATTCCAATCTGCGGTATTACTATAAACAGTATCGTTACGATGGCGGCTACTAAAATCACCACGGATAAAATAACCGAAATGATCCGCGCGGCGTTTTCCCGCGGTTTATCCGGTCTTGATATCAGCTTTTTTATGCAATTTTCCAGCGCTGAGGCCATAGGCGCAAGAAGACACGCGAATACAAGTCCAAACAGCAGCGCCTGAAGACTGTTCAGCACAACGCCAAGCACTCCCGGCAGCTCCGTACTTTGGACAAGAAACACTATCAGCAGTACTAATATTATCACTGACAAAGTCCACAATATTTTTTTCGATTTTCTGCCTAATACAAATCTGTCATCATTCATTTTATTTTCCCCTGCTTTCTCGCGGTCTTCAAACAACTAACTCTATTTAAACAACTCTATCAGTAAATGATATCACGAATTACTCCGCATTTCACGCTTTTTATTGCTATATCAACATTCGGGTGATACGATGTTCTTATAAACATATGGAGGAAATCGAAAATGAAAACTATTATTTCTACAGATAAAGCGCCTGCGGCCATCGGTCCGTACTCACAGGCAGTTAAAACAGGCAACCTCGTTTTTACATCAGGAGTTATTCCCGTTGACCCAAAAAGCGGCATAATTCCTGAAGGCGCTGTCGCTCAGGCTGAGCAGGCGATATCAAATCTTAAAAACCTTCTGGCCGAGTCAGGATGTTCTATGGCGGACGTCATCAAGACTACCGTTTTCATCAAAAACATGGATGACTTTGCCAATATAAATGAGGTTTACGCGAAATACTTTGAACAGCCTTTCCCGGCGAGAAGCTGCGTTGAAGTGGCAAGACTTCCAAAAGATGTTCTTATTGAGATTGAGGCGATCGGTCTCATAAAATGAGTAGGTGATCTTATTTATGAAGAAAAAAGACTGGTATCAGGTTGACAATTTAGCGAATGTTTTTTTGTCAACCGTTACCCCGCGAGACACGCGGACGCTGCGCATAAGCTGCACTCTAAAGGAGCCCATTATTCCGGATGTCCTGTATGAATCCCTCAAGGAGACTGTTACTCTTCTTCCCCAGTTCCACGTTCAGATCCACCGAGGACTGTTCTGGCACTATATCGAAGAAGCCGATACCGTCCCTGAGATTCATGAAGAATGCCGCCGCATCTGTCCGCTGCTATATGAAGTCGGAGATTACTCTAAGCCTCACTATGAAGTTACTTATTATAAGAACCGAATAAACTTCGATCTGTTTCACGCGATAAGCGACGGAACCGGCGCGATAGAATTTGTAAACTTTCTCGTTTTTAACTATCTGAAACGCCTTTATCCCGAAACAGTAAACAACAGTATTGTTCCCGATATAGTTCCCGAAAAAGAAAAAACGGAAGACAGCTACAAATATTATTACGAAAAAGAAACTGAAGCTCCTAAAAACTCCGGAAACGCTTTTCATCCAAAAAGCCTCAAGCTGCCCTTTGATCAGCTTCAGTTTTTCGAAGTGCATATGCCGGCTTCGGAAATAATAAAACGCGCGAAAAAAACAGGCGTCTCAGTTACAAGTTATATCAGCACGACGCTCATAATGGCGATGATAAACAACATGGAGCGCCCCTCTTCATCAAAACCGATAACTCTCGCGCTGCCGGTAAACTTACGGAATTACTATCCATCAAAATCGCTGAGAAATTTCTTTAATAATATTTCTCTTAGCTATCAGCCGACAGGAAAGGAGACCTTTGATGAAGTCGCTCACGCGTTTGATAAAATGCTGAAAGACGAACTCGTTCCTGAAAAGATCAAAGCGCATATGAATCATTTTCAGAAGCTTCAACAAAACTTCGGCATCAGAATCGCTCCGCTTTTTATAAAGCAGCCGGGACTTCGCCTTGCCGTATGGGCTGATAACAAAAACGTCTCGTCAGTAGTTTCAAATTTGGGTTCCATAAAACTTCCGAAGGAAATGGGCGAACATGTAGATTATTATTCGCTGTTCTGCAGCTCACAGAATATGTTTTTCTGCTGCAACACGTTTAAAGACAATATGGTCATAGGCATCACAAATCCCTATGCGAGGACAGACGTCATAAGAGATTTTGTCAGAGGCTTTTCAAAAGACGGCGTTCCCGTGCGTCTTTATTCATCGGAGGTGGTTAAATAATGAAGGTATGCGATTACTGCAAGATAGAAGTGGCGGGCGATTTTACATACTGCCCTCTTTGCCACAATAAACTTCATGGCGAACCCACCGAGAACCACTGGCCTTCTCCTGAAGCCCTTAAAGCCAGATCAAAGGTATTTAAAAGACAGCTTCTTATTATAATACCGGCGCTTATAATATTTTTTATAGTCGAACTTATATTTAATCTGATTTCCATAACCGCCGGAGGGCTTCTAATCCTCATATGGGGCATAATAGGCGAGATAACGCTCTACCAGTTTGTAAGACGTCATAAAAACCTGTCGGGAATTTTTACGAATATCGCCGTTTCGGTCATTATCGGTCTTCTGCTGAGTTCCTTCTGGTTTCCGCAGCTTGTCGGCGTTATACCTATCCCGCTTATGGTGATACTTTTGATCAACTTTTTTATAACTGTTTTTGACAAAAGGCGTCATGTTGTGGTACATTTCATAACATTTTTCCTTACAGGCATCATTTCATGGATATTCGCGCTGATACTTACCAGGTATGATCTGAACCACCTGTGGAACATATGCTTTGTGGTAAGTATCGCTACGCTGGCGCTGACGCTCATTATAAGGGGCCGCGATCTGATATCTGAAGTTCAAAAAAGATTTATATTTTAACTTGTCGACTAATTTGTGCTGTGATAAACTCATAAGGATAAGTGTGCAAACTTATTTCCACTATCAGGGAGGAAACAGATATGCCAAAAAGAACAGACATTAACAAAGTACTTATTATAGGCTCAGGCCCGATAGTTATCGGACAGGCCTGTGAATTTGACTATTCCGGAACTCAGGCATGCAAAGCTCTTAAGAAATTAGGTTACGAAATAGTTCTCGTAAACTCTAATCCGGCTACGATCATGACAGATCCGGAAACAGCTGATGTTACTTACATCGAACCTCTTAACGTATATCGTCTTGAACAGATCATCGCAAAGGAACGTCCCGACGCGCTCCTTCCAAATCTCGGCGGTCAGTCAGGACTTAACCTCTGCTCCGAACTTTACAAGGCGGGCATTCTTGATAAATACAATGTAGAAGTTATCGGCGTACAGGTCGACGCCATCGAACGCGGCGAGGACCGTATCGAATTCAAAAAGACAATGGACAGCCTCGGAATCGAGATGGCTCGAAGCGAAGTAGCCTATTCCGTAGACGAAGGTCTTGAAATCGCTTCAAGACTCGGTTATCCTGTCGTTCTTCGTCCCGCATATACGATGGGCGGCGCCGGCGGCGGTCTCGTTTACAATAAAGAAGAACTTAAAACAGTTATGGAGCGCGGTCTTCAGGCCAGCCTCGTAGGACAGGTTCTCGTAGAGGAATCTATCCTCGGATGGGAAGAACTTGAGCTCGAAGTTGTCCGCGACTGTGAAGGCAACATGATCACCGTATGCTTTATCGAAAACATCGATCCGCTCGGAGTTCACACAGGCGACTCATTCTGCGCCGCTCCTATGCTGACTATCTCTAAAGAAGTTCAGGCAAGACTTCAGGAGCAGGCTTACAAGATCGTAGACAAAGTACAGGTTATCGGTGGAACTAACGTACAGTTCGCCCACGACCCTGTTTCAGACAGAATCGTCGTTATCGAGATCAATCCGCGTACATCAAGATCGTCAGCCCTCGCTTCAAAAGCTACGGGATTCCCTATCGCCCTTGTATCGGCGATGCTTGCATGCGGTCTTACTCTTAAAGATATCGAATGCGGCAAATACGGCACTCTTGACAAATATGTTCCGGATGGAGATTACGTAGTAATCAAATTCGCGCGCTGGGCATTTGAAAAATTCAAAGGCGTCGAGGACAAACTCGGAACTCAGATGAGAGCCGTCGGCGAAGTTATGAGCATCGGCAAAAACTTCAAAGAAGCGTTCCAGAAAGCCATCCGCTCTCTTGAAACAGGACGCTATGGTCTGGGACACGCTAAAAACTTCGATACTCTTTCAAAGGAAGAGCTTCTCGGCAAACTCGTAACTCCTTCAAGCGAGAGATACTTCATCATCTATGAAGCCCTCAGAAAGGGAGCTACTCCTGAGGAAATATTTGAGATCACAAAGATTAAAACGGAATTCCTTACGGCTATGAAAGAACTTGTCGAAGAGGAAGAGGCGCTTATCGCGCATAAAGGCTCGATCCCGTCTGACGAAGTTCTCACACAGGCTAAAAAAGACGGTTTCTCAGATAAATATTTGAGCCAGATCCTTGAAGTTCCGGAGGACGACATCCGCCGCAGACGTAAAGAGATCGGCGTTGTGGAAAACTGGGACAGCATACATGTAAGCGGCACTTTAGACAGCTCATATTTCTATTCAACATACAACGGCGAAGACAAAGACCCTGTATCAGACAACAAAAAGATCATGATCCTGGGCGGCGGACCGAATCGTATAGGACAGGGAATAGAATTTGACTACTGCTGCGTACACGCGGCTCAGGCTCTTAAGAAACTCGGATTTGAAACGATAATCGTCAACTGCAACCCTGAAACGGTTTCAACAGACTACGATACATCAGATAAACTTTACTTTGAGCCCCTCACTCTTGAAGATGTTCTTAGCATCTACGAAAAAGAAAAACCGCTCGGAGTTATCGCGCAGTTCGGAGGACAGACTCCTCTTAACCTCGCGGCGGATCTTAAGAAAAACGGCGTAAAGATCCTCGGAACGTCTCCTGAGGTTATCGACCTTGCGGAAGACAGAGATCACTTCCGCGCTATGATGGATAAGCTTGGAATTCCTATGCCGGAAGCAGGCATGGCTACGACAGTCGATGAAGCTATAAAGATCGCCAACAAGATAGGATACCCTGTAATGGTTCGTCCTTCATACGTTCTCGGCGGACGCGGTATGGAAGTCGTATACGACGATGAATCTATGGCTGATTATATGAAAGCCGCCGTAGGCGTTACGCCAGACAGACCAATACTTATCGACCGCTTCCTCAACCACGCGCTCGAATGCGAAGCTGACGCCATCTGCGACGGTACTCACGCGTTTGTTCCTGCCGTTATGGAACATATCGAACTTGCGGGAGTTCACTCGGGAGATTCAGCCTGCATAATTCCTTCAGTGCATATATCTCCTGAAAACGTGGCTACCATCAAGGAATATACGAGAAAGATAGCCGAGGAGATGCATGTTGAAGGTCTGATGAACATGCAGTACGCTATCGAAAACGGCACTGTATATGTACTCGAGGCAAACCCAAGAGCGTCCAGAACAGTTCCTCTTGTATCAAAGGTATGCAATATCCGCATGGTGCCTCTTGCTACGCAGATCATTACAAACGAACTTACGGGAAATCCATCTCCTGTTCCTTCTCTTAAGGAGAAGCACATTCCTTATTACGGAGTCAAAGAAGCCGCGTTCCCGTTCAATATGTTCCAGGAAGTAGATCCTATATTAGGACCTGAGATGCGTTCGACAGGAGAGGTATTAGGCCTTGCTCCTACTTACGGCGAAGCTTTCATGAAATCACAGGAAGCTGTCGGCGCAACGCTTAAGAAAGAGGGAACAGTCCTCATCTCAGTAAATGAGAAAGACAAGCCTGAGGTTGTCGATCTCGCGAAGAAATTTAACGAAGCAGGCTTCAAAATCGTCGCTACAGGAAAAACTTACGACCTTATTACAGCAGCGGGAATCCCGGCTGTAAAAGTTAAGAAACTTTATGAAGGCCGTCCGAACTTACTTGACGCTATCACAAACGGCGAGTACGACATCATCATCAATACGCCGTCCGGAAAAGAGAGCGTAAACGACGATTCTTACCTCAGAAAAGCCGCGATCAAAGGAAAGATCCCTTATATGACGACAATGGCTGCCGCTTTCGCAACAGCCGAGGGAATCCTTACCGTAAAATCAAAAGACGACAGATTCTTTGAATCACTTCAGAGTCTGCACTCAAAGATCACGGATAAATAAAATTAAATCCTTGAATCAAAAGCTTTAATTAAAGAAGCATATTTCCTCCGGGAACCGCTCGTGCTTAGTCCTCGCGTAGCGGCACTAAATTCGCGCTATGCGCTCATTAAGAGCCGACGCTGCGGATGTTCCCTTCAGGAAATATGCTTCTGCTTTTTTAAATCTTCTGTTTCTTTTGCCACACCCAATGCCTTTTACAACTGAATGCTTTTATTTTGTACAAAAAATACCGCAACACTACAAAAATGCTGCGGCAAATTTTTCATCTATTTAAAATATTTTATTGTATCCTATATAAAACAACTCTTTTCAGTACTTCACCACGCTCACTTCTCCGCTTGAGAGCGCCTCTGTTTTTTTGTTGTCGTATTCTACTATAAGCCGGCACTCATCGTCTATGCCGATAACTTTGGCGTAAGCTTTTTCCTTCGCGGCAGAGTAACTGTTTATCTTCACATAATTTCCGATAAGAACGGAACGGTTTTTATACTCCTCCACAAACGAAAGATCCTTTGGGTTTCTGTAGAGTTCAAAAAATCTGTATATGAGAGTCGCATAGAGTTCATTGCGGGTATCGTTGTCAAAAGATGTGCTTAACACAGAACCCGCAGTGTTCTTAATCTCCTCCGGGAAACCTTCATAAGGCATAAAGAGGTTTATTCCTGTTCCTATCACCACATATGAAAATCTTCCGTCCTCAATCGAAGATGAACCCTCCGCCAGGATTCCGGCAACCTTTTTTTCGTTGCAGAAAATATCGTTGACCCACTTTATTCCGGCGTTGACATTCGTCACCTGCTCTATCGCGCGGCATGCCGCCACCGCCATCATGCACGTCAACAGTATCGCTTTCGTATAATCAAGTTCCGGATGGATCAAAAAGCTGATATACAATCCGGTCTTGTCGGGAGAATAAAATTTCCGTCCTCTCCTGCCCTTTCCTTTCGTCTGGCTTCCTGCTATTATGATAAGCTCTTTGTCATTGTCCTCTTCATAAAATTTCTTAGCCAGGTCGTTGGTGGATCCCGTTTCTTTAAAAACAAGGATTTCCGGAATATTCAGTTCTTTTTTATCTTTTTCGCATAACTTATCTATATAATCTTTTATCTTTTTGCCGTCGGGCATGTCTATGTGTTCCACGAGTCTGTATCCTTTATTTGTAACGGCTTCAATATTGAACCCTCCCGACTGAAGGTTCTTTATCGCCTTCCATACAGCCGCTCTTGAGATATCTAAATCCTTTGCCATCTGCTGACCCGATATAAACGCGGCTCCGCTTTCTTTCAAATATTCTAAAACCTTATCTTTTGTAGTCATATTTTCTCCGTCATCTGTAACTGCACTGCGCACCAACTCAACACGTTAAAGTTAAGCTGGATTTATAAATCTAATTGAAACAAAATTTCATCCATATTTCTTCCGCAATACAAAACTCGTAATACATATATTATTTCTTCTGCAATATCAGGTAAATAATACATTATATAATTTCCAATAATTTTTTTTCGAATACCTGAATCCTCTAAAAAATCATTGTTCAATGGAGATCCGCTATCCGGAAAACAACATGCTTCATTTATGGCAGTATCTAACTTATCCAAAAAAGCTGTTGCCGCCTGTGGATTAGACAATTCGATTGTAATATAATTTACGATTTCATCTAAATCCTCTTCTGCTTTTTCCGTAA
>CASEDW010000134.1 GCA_949286775.1 uncultured Eubacteriales bacterium
AAACTTACGCCGACAGAAGCATCCCCGTTAAAATGATATACGATCATTACGATGAGACTTCTAAAATCCCGACGACTTCCGCCGTAAATGTCTATGATTTTGAAAATCTGTTCAAGAGGATACGTGAAGAGCACCCTGGATGCGTTATATTTCATCTTGCTTACTCGGCGTCAACTACATGCTCATATCAAAACGCTCTTATAGCTGCCGAAAACTTCGATGATATATACCTTGTCGACACTAAAAATGTTTCGGGCGGCGCCACTGCTTTTATAGTCAAAGCAATGGAAATAATAAACAAGCGCAAAGAAACAATGGAGGACGCCGAATGGTCATATCTTTCGCTTGCCGACGAGCTTTCAGCCCTGTCTGAAAAGATACACTTTTCTTTTCTTCCGGGAAACTTAAAATTCTTAAAAGCCGGAGGAAGATGTTCCAACGCCGCGTATATAGGAGCTACGCTGTTAAACATCAAACCTCTTATCGAACTAAAAGACGGCAAACTTGTGGCAACTAAAAAATACAGGGGCAAAACAGAAAAACTAATTTACAAATTTATAAATGACTTTGTAAACGAAAACAACATTTCGAAGGAAGCTCTGTATGTGGTCGCGACGGAAGGTCTTTCTGCTGAAGCTTACGATATAATAAAAAACACAGCCAGAGAACTCGGATTTAAACACGTTGAAATAAATCCCTGCGGCCTTGTCATAACATGTCACTCAGGTCCCGCCTCCATCGGTATCGGCGGCTGGTCAAAAGATGTAGAAAATGTCTAAAAAAACAGAGGTCATTCGGCCTCTGTTTTATATTGCTTCAATGCTTTATGAATTTTGCTGCCTGAAAAACCTCTGCGGGCGCAGTAAGCGAACAGTCTCCTGTATTCCTTCTCGTCAAGATCTCGGGGCTCTCCCGCGCGTTTTTTGATCAGATCATATATTATCTGTTCCTCATCGTCTTCGATTTCCATCAGAGCTTCGTCGATAAGAGATTCGTCGACTCCCTTTTGCTTAAGTTCCATCTTAAGAAGCGATCTGCCCTTTTCTTTTGCTTTGAGCGATACATACTGTTCCACATAAGCCTCGTCATTTAAATATCCATATGATTTAACGTATCGAACCGCCTCTTTAATCTCATCTTCAGAGTAACCTTTTTCAAGGAGTTTATCCGTCAGTTCCTTTTCAGTTCTGCTTTTATATAAAAGCAGTTCCATGGCTTTCAGCGTCGCGCTTTTGTTTTCCCTGTCCTGATATTTTTTCATTCTTCAGTCTCTTGAGCCTTTTCCTCTTCTTCAGTACCGCCATCGATTCCAAAAGCTCTTCTGACCTTATTTTCAATAGTTTCCATTATCTCAGGATTTCCCGCAAGAAACTTCTTCGCGTTTTCACGTCCCTGTCCGATCTTTTCGCCTTCATAAGAAAACCACGCGCCGCTCTTCTGGACTATATCTTTCTTAACAGCGAGATCGAGAATGTCGCCTTCTTTCGAGATTCCCTTGCCGTACATGATATCAAATTCAGCTTCTTTAAACGGCGGCGCTACTTTATTCTTAACGATCTTTGCTCTTACCCTGTTTCCTACGGATTCACCGTTCTGTTTGAGCTGTTCTATACGTCTTACATCGATTCTGACAGACGCGTAAAATTTGAGCGCCCTGCCGCCTGTTGTCGTCTCTGAAGATCCGTAGACAACTCCGACTTTATCACGGAGCTGATTTATAAATATAACGATGCAGTTTGTTCTGCTTATAGCCGATGTAAGTTTACGGCATGCCTGCGACATCATACGTGCCTGAAGTCCGACATGGATATCTCCCATACCGCCTTCAATCTCAGACTTTGGAACAAGAGCTGCCACCGAGTCGACTATAACTATATCAACCGCTCCCGAACGAACCATCGTATCTGTAATCTCGAGCGCCTGCTCTCCGCTGTCAGGCTGCGATATGTACAATTCATCGATGTCTACGCCTATATTTTTCGCGTATACGGGATCGAGCGCGTGCTCAGCGTCTATAAACGCCGCGATGCCGCCTCTTTTCTGCACTTCCGCCACCATGTGAAGAGCGACGGTGGTTTTACCTGAAGATTCAGGTCCGTATATCTCTACAATTCTTCCTTTTGGCACTCCGCCAAGTCCTAAGGCTATATCAAGACTCAGAGATCCTGTGGGAATGCCCTCGACATTCATATTATGGCTTTCATCTCCGAGCTTCATAACTGCACCTTCGCCATACTGCTTTTGAATCTGTCCTAAAGCCGCTTCAAGAGCGGACAATTTATCATTTTCGTTTGCCATGCAAACCTCCGTTGTGTTTTTTTGTAATTTTAGGGAATAATAAGCGACATGCTTATGCTGAAATGTGATTATTTTATATCACATTTCAGCATATTTTGTCAACGTTTCTTATTTTCCCGCAAGCTCACTATATAACTTATTTTCCTGCAAGTTCACTGTACAAATCAGAATATTCCTTAGCAGAAGCATTCCATGAGAAGTCTTTCGACATGGCTCTTTTAACCATCTCATTCCATTTTCCTCTGTCTTCTCTGTGGAGACGATCCGCGTCTCTTACTGTTCTTAAGAAATCTTCCGCGTTATAGTAATCAAAGGCAAATCCCGTCGCGTTATCAGGATCCTGCTCATATCCTACTACCGTATCAGCAAGACCTCCCGTTCTTCTTACTATAGGAAGAGTTCCGTAACGCATACTCATCATCTGGCTTAAGCCGCAGGGTTCAAATCTTGACGGCATGATAAATCCGTCGCATCCGGCATAAACCTTCTGAGCGAGAGCTTCCGCGTAACAAATGTTTGCCGAAACACTCTGCTTATAAACTTCCGCAAAATATTTAAATAGATCTTCGTACTGCTTTTCACCTGTTCCGATTACAACTACCTGAATGCAGTCATGCACTATATCGTTTAAGGTGTCGCGAACAAGGTCGAATCCCTTCTGGTCTGTAAGCCTGGATACAACTCCCAAAAGGAGCTTATCAGGATTTACTTCAAGTCCGAGTTCTTCCTGAAGTTTTAATTTATTGATCTGTTTCTTTTCTATAACAGTATCTATATTGTAATTTTCGTAGATGTTAGGATCCGTTTCAGGATTATAAATGCTGTAGTCTATTCCGTTTACGATACCTTTGAGATCATTTCGTCTGTAGCACAGAAGAGGATTAAGCCCCTCGCCATACTGTTCAGTACATATTTCATCGGCATATGTTTTGCTTACTGTCGTAACTTTGTCGGCAAAAGCGATACCGCCTTTCAGGAAATTCGACATGCCGTAAAACTCGAGTTTATCGTATTCAAAATACCAGCTGTCAAGGCCTGTTATCCTTCTGACGTCGTCGATGTTCCAAATTCCCTGGAATTTGAGATTATGTATCGTCATAATCGTCTTCATCCCGCTGTAAAATCTGTACTGAGCTTTGTATCCCGGAAGAAATGCCGGAATAAGAGCCGTTTCCCAGTCGTTGCAGTGAATGATATCAGGCTTAAACTGGATTTCCGGAAGCATCGAAAGCGTTGCCTTACAGAAAAACGTGAATTTTCCGAGATCCCATGGCATTCCCGAATACGGTTTATCGCCGCTGAAATGTTCCTCATTGTCTATAAAATAGAACTTCACGCCGTCATATTCGGCTTCGAAAAGGCCTACATACTGATCTCTGCCTTCCATATTGATATAAAAATATTTTATATATCTGAGAGTATCTTTATACTGTGGTTTTAAACACTCATATTTTGGAAGTACCACACGGATATCATATTTTTCTTTGTCGCAGTATTTTGGAAGCGCTCCCGCAACATCCGCAAGTCCTCCTGTTTTTATAAAGGGAACACATTCTGAAGTCGCAATAAGAACTTTAATCATACTCTTCACCTCG
>CASEDW010000135.1 GCA_949286775.1 uncultured Eubacteriales bacterium
AGCTACATTGTCTTTACCGTCAACATGAGGATTGTAGCAAGCGTTTCCTACAAAATTAAGTCCTGCCATGCCAAGTCCTTTGTCATTGACACCGTCATAATAAAGGGGTGTCCCGTTTACGACAAACGCCGTACCAATAATGGCGTGATGATCATCCGATCTTCCCATTTCGACAAATTCAAGCGGATGTTTTCTCGGCATAATAACAACTTCTTCATTATATGAAAAGCTGTAGTCAAGATTCCGTCCGAAATAAAAATCTTTTGTTTTTAGAGTTACCGCTGTACACATAATCCGTCACCTCCCGCAGTATTTATGCTAAAGCATATTCACCTGTTATTTAATCATCCGACAGCAACATCCTGTCGTTGTCAAGCGCCTCGCCCGCCTTTGTTTTGAACTTGTCCAGCAGATCGGCGACTGTGAGTTTGCTTCTCTCTTCGTCTCTGACATCGTAGATAACATTTCCCCTGTTCATCATCAGAGTTCTGTTTCCATATGCAAGAGCCGTTGTCATATTGTGAGTTATCATCATACATGTAAGCTTATTGTCTTCGACTACCTGTTTTGTGATTTTCATGACCTTTTCACTTGTGGCAGGATCAAGCGCCGCCGTATGCTCGTCAAGCAGAAGAAGCTTCGGCGGATTATAAGTCGCCATTAAAAGCGTAAGAGCCTGTCTCTGTCCTCCCGAAAGCAGTCTTACCGGCTGATCCATCCTGTCCTCAAGCCCCATTTCAAGAACCGCTACCCTGTCTCTGAAAGCTTCTTTTTCCTTCTTCGTCAATATAGAAAGCCATCCGCCTTTTCCGGCGGCAAGAGCCATGTTGTCCATTATGCTCATGCCCGGAGCCGAACCGAGCATAGGATCCTGAAAAAGCCTGCCGATGCTTTTCGCGCGTTTGTGTTCCGGCATCAGAGTGATATCTTTTCCGTCAAGCTCTATCGAACC
Organism: uncultured Eubacteriales bacterium; assembly: GCA_949286775.1. GTDB lineage: Bacteria > Bacillota > Clostridia > Lachnospirales > Lachnospiraceae > Alectryocaccobium. The sequence goes on from CASEDW010000135.1 coordinate 953, forward strand.
TTCGTCTGTTATAAAAGTGCCTCCGATAGCATTGAAAAGAGTGGATTTTCCCGCTCCGTTGGCGCCGATTATAGACACGAAATCTCCTTTTTTTATATGAAGCGACAGATGGGACAGCGCTGTCTTCGCGTTGGGCGTTCCGGGATTAAAAGTGATGGATATATCGTTCAGTTTTAACATTACTTTCTTCCCCCTTTTCTTAATTTAAGTCTTCTCGCCAACAATGGATATTTTGTCTTAAGATAAGGCAGGAATATCGCAAGAATGACTATGACAGAAGAAACAAGTTTGAGCATATACGCCGGCATGTTTACGCGAAGAGCGACCGTATACACAAGTCTGAATAAAAACGCTCCTACGATTGCTCCTACTATCTGCATCGGTATCTTAAATCTGCTAAAGAACGTCCGTCCGATAAGAAGAGACGCCAGAGCAATAGTAACCATACCTGTACCGATATCGATATTCACCGATTTCTGTGACTGAGCCATAAGGCATCCTGAAAGCGCCGTAAACGCGTTCGCGACGCAAAGTCCTATGATAGTTGTAAAAGCCGTATTTATTGAAGATGATTTTACCATCGCCGGATTGTTTCCTGTCGCTCTTATCGCAAGACCAAGCCTTGTCTTCAGGAAGAATATCAGAAATGCTGCGACGGCAATTACTGCTATAAGTATAACGATCAATGAATACTGATCGCTTAAGATCGTTCCATCAAGCAAATCTTTCATCTTTGTAAATACTGTTTCCGTAGTATTCATATTTAAGAGCGAAGAGCCGCCCATTACGGCTATATTTATTGAGTACAGCCCGGTATTGACTACGATGCCGGCAAGCAGACTGTCGATCCCCATTTTTGTCTGAAGGAACGCGGTTACAAATCCCGATAACATACCCGCAAGCATCGCCGCGACGATCGCGAGGTACGGATGACCGCTTATGGCAACAGTAGCTCCGACTGCGGCTCCCAGCGTATAGCAGCCGTCTGTAGACAGATCGCACACATTTAACATCGTATAGCTTAAATAAAGCGCCATTACTGTCAGCGCGCCGCATAATCCCAGCTCAAGAGCTGTCTGTAATAAAGGCAATATCACATTCATTATACCTGATTCCTTTCAGTACTAAACTTTCTAATTATTCTTCAAATGACTCGGCAGTAGTTATCGGCTCGACTTTTGTGCAGTAGGGTTCAAATGTCTTCGCGAGTTCATCATAATCGATACCCATTATTTCACAGATATCTGTATTTACTGTCGCTGTTCCGTTGTCAAATGTAAGTACAGGAGTCTCGGCCGGATCATTTCCGTCTACAAGAATACCTTTGATCATTTCCGCTGTGTCCTCGCCGAGTTCCACATAATCAACTCCGTATCCTACAAAAGCTCCGTTAAGCGCAAACGAATCGGCTCCGCCGTAATGTTTAACGCCTGCATTTGCCATATCTTCATATATCGAAAGCTCAGCCGTCATGATCGTATTGTCTGACGGAGTAAATACCGCCTCTATTCCATCGGCGATTATCGACTGAACAGCAAGCTGTACTTCATCCACCGTTGTTCCGTTATATTCTTTATAAGCTATATTCTTTTCATCTAAATATTCTTTTGCTGCGGCTATTGGCGTTTTGCTTGAGTCCTGGCCGACGTCATAGAGAAGTCCTACCGTCTTTATGTCCGGATTTTCAGCCAGGATAAGGTTCATGATCGCCGTCGTGTCAAGATAGTCGGAAGAACCGGTTATATTTGCGCCCGGCTTTTCAAGATCTTCGACAAGCCCCACTGAAACAGGATCAGATACCGCCGCGAAAACAACAGGTATCTGATTATCTTCTGTCGCCGACTGCATCGCCATGGCTACCGGAGTCGCTACTCCGACCATG
>CASEDW010000136.1 GCA_949286775.1 uncultured Eubacteriales bacterium
GCTATCTGAGCTTTTCCGTTCGCTATCTCTACGGCTCCGCTGTCCAGTTCCGCCTTGGCAGCGTCAAGCTCCGCTTTCGCATCTGCAAGTTTTGCTTCATTTTCCTGTATCTGTGCCAGCGCGTCTGCAAGTTCCGCTTCACCGCTCTTTATCTCGGCTTCAGCGTCTTCAAGTTCTTTCTTGCCATCCTCCAGCTCGACTTTGCCGTCGTCAAGTTCCTTTTTCGCGTCGTCGAGTTCTTTCTTGCCGTCGTCGAGTTCTTTTTTAGCGTCTTCAAGTTCCTTTTCAGCGTCCTCGATCTGCTGATTTCCGTCCTCGATCTGCTCATTTGCCTCGTCGACTATCTCGTTATATCTTCTTTCTGACGCGCTTTCGCCAAGCTCTTCTACTTTATCCGTGACATTTTCCACGAGATCTTTATACTGATCGCTGTATGAATTCAGCTCCTTTGCTCCCGCAATTTTTACATATATTTCAGTATAAATGTCCATGTCAAAGACTGCCGGATCTATACATATATATCCTTCGAGCTGTCCGTTTCCGACAGTTCCTGTTCCGCGCGTAAGATCTATATAATAAGGAAGTCCTCCCGAGCCGACGATCGTAAACTCCGTAACCTTCAGGCTTTCAGACAGCTCAGTATCTGTTCCCGAATAAAACGAAATCGTATCTCCTATCTCATATCCCATGAGATCCATGTAAAAATCATCGACAAGACATTCATCCTGTTTTTCAGGCATCCTGCCCTGGGAAAGTGTAAACTTGTTTATATCATCGGTATATCCGATCAGTTTTACGGCTGATTCATCTTTGCCGTTGTTGTTAAGAACGTCCATCGAATATCCGCCGAAAGCGCTTTCAACTCCGTCGATCTTTTGGATATCCTCCAGGTCTTCGTCAGTAAGTCCCAGCGTAGATATGACTTCTATATCCATCATATCGGTTTCATCAAAATAATAATCGGCAGTGTATTTCATATCGCCGCCTGACGAACGAATTCCCGAAAAAAAGGCCGCGCCTAATAAAACAATGAAAAATATAGATAAAAATCTTCCCTTGTTTTTCTTTATCTCGCGTATAAAATCTTTTACCCGCGTGTTACTCATACTTCCTCATTTCTGCCGCGTTTTATTACCATTCAATCTGCTCTACCGGCATTGGTATTTTATTTATGTCAGTACTGCCCACCCTGCCGTTTTTTATATGTATAACCCTGTCGGCCATCGGTGTAAGCGCCGTATTGTGCGTTATAACTATAACTGTCATTCCCATGTTTCTGCACGTATCCTGGAGCAGTTTTAAAATGGATTTTCCCGTAACATAGTCAAGGGCTCCCGTCGGCTCGTCACACAAAAGAATCTTCGGGTTTTTCGCGAGGGCTCTGGCTATAGCTACTCTCTGCTGTTCTCCGCCAGATAACTGCGCCGGGAAATTGTTTTTTCTTTCGCCAAGTCCCACCTGTTCGAGAACCTGTTCGGCGTCAAGGGGATTTTTGCATATCTGAAGTGCCAGCTCAACATTTTCAAGAGCCGTCAGATTCTGCATCAGATTATAAAACTGAAAAACAAATCCGATATCTTCTCTTCTGTATTCCACAAGTTTTTTATTCTTGTATGTTGTGATATCGCTGCCGTCTACGATCACGCTTCCGCTTGTGGCAGTGTCCATCCCTCCGAGAATATTGAGCACCGTAGTTTTTCCCGCGCCTGACGGCCCTACGATTATGGCGAATTCGCCTTTTTCTATTTCGAAGTTGATCCCATCGCACGCGTTGATGGAAACCTCTCCCATTTTATATATCTTTTTTACATCTTTAAGCGAAACAAATGCTGACATTGTTTACCTCTTTTCATTTTACTTAGTTGCCCGATAAATGAAATTTTCTATTTCCCGACAAGCGCCTGATAAATGTCCCTCTTTGACAGTCCTCTGTCTTTCCCGACCTGCTTCATGGCTTCTTTTCTGTCGCAGCCATTTGCAATATACAGATCGTAATGCTCTTTTATACTGAGTTCTTCCCACTGTTTTTGAGCTTCAGCATTCTGTTTTTCGGGATCGCAGCCTTCTATTACGATAACGCATTCGCCTTTCGGCTCGTTTATTTCATAATAAGAAGAAAGTCCGCCCAACGTATCTCTTAGTACAGTCTCATGTTTTTTTGTAAGTTCCCGGACAACAGCCGCCTTTCTCTCTTTTCCGAATGTATCGCAAAGATCTTTTAAAGTGCCTTTAAGTCTGTGAGGCGCTTCGTAGACAATCATCGTTCTGTCTTCGTCCTCAAGCTTTTCAAGACGCTTCTTTCTTTCTTTAGATTCTCTCGGAAGAAATCCTTCAAATACAAAATA
>CASEDW010000137.1 GCA_949286775.1 uncultured Eubacteriales bacterium
AGATATCATCTCCGGAGTAACAGCCGTATTCATGCGGATATCGACGCCGAGACGTTTAGCTTTCGCTGCCATAGCTAAAACGGCATTCTTCATTTCCGCTTTTCTCGGCGCTTCGCCCGCTGTAAGGAACTGTCCGCCGAGCTTGTCGCTGCTTTCGCAAAGAACAGGATTATGCCCCCTCTTCTTTAATATAATAGCAGCTTCAAGACCTCCGATGCCGCCTCCTGCTATGAGAACAGTTTTAGGATCTTGAGTTTTGACGATCTCGCATTCCTTCTCTCGCCCGAGAGCCGGATTTCTGAGACATGTGATGCAAGGAGAATCCGTATTCTCGAAACCGTCGTAACAGCCCTGGTTGCATCCGACGCAATAATCGATGTCTTCAACATCTCCCGCTTTTGCCTTATTGCAGAACTCAGAATCGGCGAGCTGAGCGCGTCCCATAACTACCATATCGACCTTGTCTTCTTCAAGAATCTGCTCCGCCAGTTCAGCCGTATTGATACGTCCTACGCCGACTGTAAGCATTCCTGTCTCTTTACGTATTTTCGCCGCGTTGTCAATATTAAAAGCTTTCGGGATATCGATTGGCGGAACTTCATATTTAAGTCCGGCTGAAATAACGTTTCCTCTTGAGATATCAAGAACATCCACACCTGCTTTGTTCGCCAATTTACAGAACTCAATTACTTCTTCGATCGTAAGTCCGCCCTCAAGATAATCATCGTGAGCGTCAATACGCATAAACAGAGGCATATCATCAGGCATATTTGCCCTTATGGAGCGGATACACTCAAGCGGAAAACGGCTTCTGTTTTCAAAGCTGCCGCCATATTCATCTGTTCTGTGATTAATTCCTCCCGAAAGGAAAGAGTGCGGCAGGTAATTATGTGCGCAGTGAAACTCTATGCAGTCGAATCCCGCCTCCACAGCTCTTTTTGCCGCTTTTCCGTAGCATTCTACTATTTCAGCGATCTGCTCTTTAGTAATACCCGGCAGTGTGATTCCGTTTCCCACAGGCATATCGCTTGCGACAAGTATCTGCGCCGTCTGATCCATTCCTACGGCAAGGCTTCCCTGCCATAACTGTAGGCCTGCTTTTCCTCCTTCGGCATGTATGGCGTCAGTAAGGCTTTTAAGTCCCGGTATATATTCGTCCTCGCTTATAGATAAAAAGCCTCTTGGAGCGCTTGGCGTATGTACTGAGCAGACCTCTACTATATTAAGAGCGCATCCGCCTTTTACACGTGCTACATGATAATCTATAAGTTTCGGTGTAACATAACTTGCTCTTCCTGAAAATTTCGTTCCCATAGCAGGAAGTATAACTCTGTTCTTAAGTTCCATTCCCTTTATTTTTATAGGGCTGAACAGTTTGTCAAACATAAGCACATCTCCTTTCATCGTGTGTTTTACTATCTTTAATATATGTCTTTCATCAGGTGAATGGTCAAATCTGACTTTTAAACAAAAAGAACTCACATTTTTTGTGAAATAATTATCGAATTTATATTTTTTGCGTTTTTTTATCGATTTTCCTGCCAAAAAAGCGTATTATAAAAGAAAAAAGCGTACACTTAGTGTACACTTTAGGAGGCATATGATGCGTATTCAGGATGCAGTTATAAAAACAGGTCTTTCAAAACGCACAATATATTACTATATTAAGGAAAAGCTTATAGAACCGTCGACCGACAGTCATAGTGGATATAATGATTTTTCAGATGACGACATACGCCGACTTATAATCATCAAGAAGCTGCGCGAAACAGGAATGTCCATATCTAATATACGCTCTGTCCTCGCGCACCCGCGAACAACAGGCTTTTACCTTCACAAACAGCTCAATGCGCTGCAGACAGAAATTCTTATACTTCAGAAAACGCTCGATAACCTTGATGAATTTGTCAGCGTTTTTCCTGTCTGCCGCACGATAAAAGATCTTGAAAACTGTCTTGCAGACGCAAACTTTAAGCCTGACAGTTCCCTTTACCGCATAAACTTCGACTCACGCGATGCAAGCCTCATATCATATTATCTTTGGCAGGCGTATATGAATGTGCCGATGACAGAATATCGCCAGTTTCTCTGGCAGAAAATAATGAAATATACAACGGAACAGATAAAGACAAACTTAAGAATGTTTTCTCTTTATCTACAGTACATTTCACCTGAGCAGCTTGATGACGCCGGTATAACTCATTATCTCAGGGACCAGAGAATAATTTCTCTTACAAAAGAAACAATTCCTGATTTCACTGACGAACTTAAGAAATCCCTGCTGGATTTTGTCAAAGACGAAACAATGGTCAGCCAGTGGCGTCTTCTGTATGAACCCGTCATCAAACCCGCAACAATGTTCGGCTTTTCATGCAGCCCTCTGATGATCGAATTCAATCCTGACTTCAAACGCTATTACGACAATATCCACTCCTGCTGCATGCTTCTAAAAGAATATCTTGACGCTCCCAAAGGCAGGGAGCTTAATTTGCTGCTTTCAAAGGCTTTTGGCGCAAACTATGATTTTGATGAAAGCCTCTACGGTGAATTCGAAGTCGCGGCCTCTTTTTCTCAAAGCGTCTACTCTCTGCTGAAACCGTCAGAGATACAGAAATTTCTTTCAATAACTGTATAATGTATGCCGGATCAGCTGTTGCCGCATTCTGTTTCTTTTGATTTTGATATGTATTCTTCAAACTGATCCAGGATTTCAAGCATATCACCAGGAAGTCTTTTGCGGCATTGTGCTTTCATATCTTCCGGTACGCCGTAGAACGCTTCAGCTATCGATCCGGATATACATGTCAGGGTATCGCAGTCACCTCCAAGTGAAACCGCTGTACGAATAACATCTTCAAAATCATTTCCCTCCAGAAATGCCGTAATTGCTTCAGGAACTGTTTCCTGGCAGCTTTCCACATGATGATATCCCGGTCTGATCTCATCACATGTTCTGGAGAGATCATAATCAAATTCATGAATGATATATTCTTTTATTTCATCCTTTGATGCGCCGTTTCTTGCCATGAATATTGCGCATGCAGTCGCCTCTGCGCCCTTGATTCCTTCCGGATGATTATGTGTAACCTCGGCCGTCAGCTTCGCATATCGTCTGGTTTCTTCGATGGCATCATACAGCCATCCCACAGAAGAAACTCTCATTGCTGAGCCGTTTCCCCAGCTTCCATAAGGTTGCTGCTGTCCGTCTTCAAACAGCCATGAGCTAAATCTGTTGCCATATCCGGCATGCGGATAATTTCTTCCCCATAGCCGCATTGCCTTTGAGACAGCCTGATGAACGGCATCATCGTCCGATTCTTTATTAATATTCATCAATGCATCCGCTACAGCAATTGTCATAACAGAATCGTCAGTAAACTGTGATCTTTTACTAAAAAGCGGGAATTCCTTAGTTTTCTTTCCCATGTCAAACTCATAAGGTGACCCGATTATATCGCCCAGAATTGCTCCATACATTTTACACATCCCCTTTGCTATATCGATGAGATAAGTATATCTGAAACAGAAAAGAATTGGTCGTTTGCAATGCGACAAATCTTGTTTTTAAATTTCCTTTAAAAACTCACTTTGAGTCGATTTCTCTCCTGGAAAGCAACGCGATACTTTCTACATGTGTAGTATTCGGGAACATATCTAATGGCGCTGTTTTTTCCAATACGTAACCTTTTTCCTTCAGATATTTAATGTCTCTTGCCAGTGTCGCCGGATTGCAGCTCACGTATATCAGCTTTGCCGGATTTATATCGACTATGGTTTTCAATGCCGTTTCGTCGCATCCTTTTCTCGGCGGATCAACAACTACTACATCCGCCTGCTTTAATCCGCCGTCATAGAGCTCAGGCAATACCTCCTCAGCTTTTCCGGCATAAAACTCGGCATTTTTTATATTGTTAAGGGCGGCGTTTACTTTCGCGTCTTCTATCGCCTCAGGTATAATTTCTATTCCGATAACTTTTCCGGCCTTTTTTGCCATATAAAGAGAGATCGTTCCTGTTCCGCAGTATAGATCGACCACTGTTTCATTTCCATTAAGAAGCGCGTATTCCAGGACTTTGTCGTATAATTTTTTTGTCTGACCAGGATTTATCTGGTAAAAAGACATGGGCGATATCCTGTATTTTATATCTCCGATATAATCCTCAATATACGGCTTACCGTATACCGCTTCCGTTTTTTCTCCCATGATAACATTGCTTCGCTTAGTATTTTCTGAAATGCTCAGCCCGTTTATATGAAACTCATCTGTCTGTATCGATTCCAACCTGTCGCGGAGCACTTCAGTATACGGAATTTTTTTTCCGTTGATAACAAGGCATAATAATATTTCTTTTGTTGTGAATCCCTTTCGTATAAAAATATGCCTTATAAGTCCTTTGCCTGTCCTTTCATCGTAAGCTTTAATATTAAATTGCTTCATCCACTTTAATATCTGGCTTACTATGCTGCCAAACTCCTTTGGGCTCAAAAGGCAGTCTTCGCATTCAATGATATCGTGGGTACGCTCGGCGTAAAATCCGCACACCGGATTCCCGTTTTTATTCGTTCCCACAGGATACTGGGCTTTGTTTCTATACCTTAGCGTCATGTCGGAAGCAATGATGCTTTCCATATGAAGTTCATCGCATCCGCCGATTCTCTTCAGACACTCTTCAACTCTTTTCTGCTTAAATTTAAGCTGCGCTTCATAATTCATCGACTGAAGCTGACAGCCTCCGCATCTTTTATACGCAGGACATGCCGGATCCGTTCTGAATTCAGATTTCTCTATAAATTCCAGTATCCTGCCGTATCCGTATGTCTTTTTTACCTTAGTTACGCATACTTTCGCGACGTCGCCCATTACGGCGTGACGTATAAAAAGGGGAAAGCCTTCGACTTTCCCTATTCCCTGACCAAGTTCATCCTGATCTGTTATTTCAACTGTAAAAATATCGTTTTTATTAATCATTTTCAGACGTCTTTCTTATGTTAGATTCAAAAAACTTGTTGTATCCAAGCCAATCGCCTTTAACTGTGGTATTGTCCAGAATTTCCCGCATCGTTTCCATCTTCGCGTCGGTATTGTCCGCCAGATTTAATGCGAGAGCTTCCGCTATCGCCGGTTTTTTTGGCGATCCGTATTCAAGTTCACCATGATGAGAAAGAATACAATGCTCCAGCTCTCTGGCAAGCACCTGTGGAAATCCGTCTATTTCAGCTATTTTCTCATGCACCATCTGATAACCGATTATAATATGGCCGATGAGCTGTCCGTCTTCAGTATAATCATTCTGAGGGAACTGCGAAAGCTCGCGGATTTTTCCGATATCGTGAAACAGCGCCGCGGCGATCAAAAGGTCATGATTCAAAAATGTATACGCCTTCGAATAAATTGAACAGAGTCTTGTAACTCCCAGCGTATGTTCAAGAAGCCCTCCTACAAAGCCGTGGTGAACGCTTTTCGCGGCCGAGCTGCTTTTTATAAGTTCCACTATCTCCTTATCATCTTCAAAAAACATTTTCACAAGCCTGCTAAGATAAGGATTTTTAATCGAATTTACATAATTCATCAGCGCTTTATACATGTCTTCGACAGAATAACGGCTGCACGGCATATAATCTGCTATATCGTATTCCGTTTCCTCCGCTATTCTCGCGCGCCTTATTGAAACCTGAAGCGATCCTGCGAAGAGATTGACGTCGCCGACTACGTCAACATAATCATTTGTTTCAAACTCGGCGATAGCTGAACTGTTCGGATCCCATATTTTCGCGTCTATTGCTCCCGTTTTATCCTGAAGTATAACATTGTCATATTGTTTGCCGTTTTTTGTCATCGCAGCCACGCGCGACTTGCAAAAATATATCCCGGAAATTTTTGATCCTTCCGTAAGATCTTTTATGTATCTCATTATTTATTTTTCCCCTACTACAATATTGAATTCAACCTCGGCATATCCTTCGGCGCCTTTTCTCATAGCGATTATATCAACTTTATCGCCTGCTTTGTATTCTTTTAAAAGCGCGGCATATCCCGCTGCGGACATAACCGTATCATCTCCTATTTTGACAATTACGTCATTTTCATTTAACCCCGCGACCATTGCCGGAGAGCCTTCTTTAACTCCTGTAATTATCATTCCTTTCGGTATTCCGGTCTTTTCAGCTATCTCGGACGTAACATCCGCTCCTTTTACGCCTATAAAAGGACGTTTTTCATTATTCAAAAGCTGTTCAAACATTTTTTTCATGTATGAAACTGAATAGGCGTTTATTGTATGATCGCTCAGAGAGCTTGTTCCTGAAATAATTATGCCTACAATCTCACCGTCAAGATTGATTATAATGCCGTTTCCGCCTGTGCTTCCTGAAATGCTGGTCGTAAATACGGGATAACGTTCATCATAAGCACTTACTATATTAGAAGTAGACGTGATCGTTCCGTAAGCCATATAGTCGTAATAACCCATCGGGCTTCCAAGGGCGATAATCGGATCGCCTCTGCGGACGTTATAAGAATTTCCCAGCTCCGCTATTGCGATACTGTTTGAAGTTTCCTGGGAAATATCATTTACATCTATCTTAATTATTGCCATTCCTGTATCAGCGTCATGACTCTGATATACCGCGTCGACGTACTCGCCGCCGTAAAATTCCACCTGAATTCTCTCTACGTTTGAAAGAATCGCGTAATCGGTAAGCACGAACAGATTTTCCTGATTTTCTCCGATAATTATTCCCGAGGTTTTCTGCTCGTTTTCATATGCCTGATTGAAATAATCCGTCAGACTTGTTATTCCTGTAACTTGTACTATTGATTTTTCGACAGGCTCCGAAATTTCATTTAATTCCTGATGCAGTTCCCTGTATTTTTCAACATAAGTCTTTTCTTCAACAGGAGGCGTTTGGACAGGCTCAGACGAAGAACTTGTCGACGTCGCTTCTGACTCAACGTCTGTATCGTCTTCATTTGTCTCTTCGCCGTTTTTATCTTGACTGTTCGAATCTGATATATCGTCCGACTGATCATTTTCTGCTGTACCGTCACTGCCCATAGAAATGGAAATCTTACTGTCCGACCCGTCGTTTACTCCCGCTGCTTTTTTCGCGACAGGAAGCGTAAAGGCGAACACAAACGCGGCAGCAAAAGCCGCTGCAGCCGCGATTATCACCGCTGCAATAAGCCTTGTCAGAAATATTTTCTTTTTGCTCTTATTTTTAACTGTTTCTTTAATAAATCCGGAATCATTATTATTATTTTCCATTAATCATAACCTCCGAAAATACTCAGTAAAGAATATCAGACGAATATGAACAATTTATGAATAAGACCTTTATAAACTCTGAATAATAGAGTAAACTATAATAATAAAAATTATAAAATAAAGAACAGGTATTAGTCAATTGAATATAAAATCATTAAAAACACTCGAATTTAATAAAATAAAAGAAACTCTTTGTTCTCACGCGGACAGTCCTTCCGGCAAAAAGCTCTGCGAAGAACTCCTTCCGTCGGACAATATAGACGAAATAGAATCGATGCAGGCTGAAACCTCCGCCGCTCTTTCACGTATCCTTAAGAAAGGCAATATTTCTTTTGCGAACGCGAAAGACGTTTCAGTATCCCTTAAAAGACTTGAACTCGGAAGTTCTTTTAATACAAAAGAACTTCTTATTTGCGCGGCTCTGCTCGAAAACGCGGCCTCAGTAAAAAAATACGGAAAGCGCGACCGCAACCATGTCGAAGACGACTGTCTCGACGCTTATTTTGACGCGCTCATATCCTGCGAGACGCTGACTGAAGATATAAGAAGATGTATCATTTCCGAAGATGAGATCAGCGACAACGCGAGTCCCGGCCTTTATAAAATAAGAAAAGCAATAAAAAACAACGAAGACAGGATTCACTCGCAGCTTAATTCAATAATAAACGGTTCGATGAGAACATATTTGCAGGACGCTGTCATAACAATGAGAAACGGCCGTTACTGCATTCCTGTAAAATCAGAACACCGTTCACAGATTCAGGGAATGATCCATGATCAGTCCTCCTCAGGCTCCACCGTATTTGTTGAGCCTATGGCGATTGTAAAACTCAACAATGATATCCGTCAGCTCGAATCAGAAGAGCAAAAGGAAATCGACGCTATTCTCGCTTCGCTCAGCAAAGATGTCTTTGAAAACTCGGAGCCCATAAAAATTGATATGGACATCTTAATCAAAATGGATTTCATATTCGCCAGAGCCGCCCTTGCGCTTGATATGAACGCTGTTCGCCCGATATTTAATACAGACGGGATCATTGAACTTAAGAAAGCGCGTCATCCTCTTATCGACAAAAAGTCGATAGTTCCAATAGATGTGCGTCTCGGCAAAGATTTCGATCTGCTGATAATAACAGGTCCTAATACAGGCGGAAAAACTGTCGCGCTTAAAACAGTCGGCCTGCTGACGCTCATGGGACAGTCCGGACTTCATATTCCCGCTCTTTCACAGTCTCAGCTCGCTGTTTTTGACAATATCTTCGCGGATATCGGCGATGAACAGAGCATTGAACAGTCATTAAGTACATTTTCATCACATATGGTAAATGTCGTATCAATATTAAAAGAAGCAGACGAAAGATCTCTCGTTCTTTTTGATGAGCTTGGCGCGGGCACGGACCCTGTAGAGGGTGCAGCTTTAGCCCAGTCAATTCTTTCTTTCCTGCATGACCGCAAGATAAGAACCATGGCGACAACTCATTACAGCGAATTGAAGCTTTTCGCTCTGTCAACCCAGGGCGTCGAAAATGCCAGCTGTGAATTTGACGTCTCAACGCTTCGTCCGACATACAGGCTTCTCATCGGAGTCCCCGGAAAAAGCAACGCCTTCGCCATTTCAGAAAAACTCGGTCTTCCGTCATATATTATAGAAGACGCGAAATCTCATATAGATGTACAGGATGAGACTTTTGAAGACGTTATTTCAAATCTTGAACAAAAGAGAATAGAACTCGAAAAAGAGAAACAGGAAATCTCGCGTCTGAAAAAAGAAGCGTCTCATATAAGGAACAGTCTTGATAACCGGGAAAAAGACTTTATCGCTAAAAAGTCAAAAATGATGCAGAAAGCCAACGAGGAAGCTTATCAGCTTCTTAAAGAAGCCAAAGACTACGCTGATTCGGTAATGCGCATGTTCCATAAGGTTTCCAGCGGAAATCCGCAGATCAAAGAACTTGAAAAGCAGCGCGCGGAACTCAGAAACAAGATGGACAAAGCCGGCCATGGCATGAGCATCAAGACAGAAAAGAAAAAGCCTTCAAAAGAGCTCAAACCTTCTGATATCAGACTTGGCGACAGCGTAAAAGTTCTCAGCCTGAATCTGAAAGGCACGATAACGACCCGTCCTGACAGCAAAGGCTTTGTAATAGTTCAGATGGGAATATTAAAATCCAAGATCCATATTTCAGATCTTGAACTTATCGATGAACCTACGATCACGGCGAAAAATTTCACCGGCGGCACCGGAAAGATCAAATTCTCAAAATCAATGTCTGTTTCTCCTGAAATAAATCTTTTGGGAAAAACAGTCGACGAGGCGATCGCGGAACTTGACAAATACCTCGACGACGCTTATCTCGCGCATTTAAGCGAAGTGCGGGTAGTTCACGGCAAAGGCACCGGAGCTCTTCGAAACGGAATCCACTCATATTTAAAGAGCGTTCCAATTGTAAAAGAATTCCATCTCGCGGCCTTCGGAGAAGGCGACGCCGGAGTTACTATAGTGAAATTCAGAAACACCTGAAAAGAATAGATAAGAGGTTCATATGCAAAACAGACAAAAAATTTTAATTGTAGACGATGACAATAATATCGCGGAGCTCATTTCCCTGTATCTTACAAAAGAGTTCTTCGACTGCAAAATAGTAAACGACGGTACGGAGGCTCTTGATGCTTTCGCCTCTTTTAATCCCGATATCATACTGCTTGACCTGATGCTGCCGGGCATCGACGGTTATCAGGTCTGCCGAACAATACGGCAGACTTCAAACGTTCCGATAATAATGCTCTCCGCCAAAGGCGATACCTTTGACAAAGTACTCGGCCTTGAACTTGGCGCTGACGACTATATCATGAAACCCTTTGATACAAAGGAACTTGTCGCGCGTGTAAAAGCGGTTCTTCGCAGATTTAACGCTGCCGCGGCGATCGCTTCGGAAAACTCTTCTTCCGATCCGAAGATAGACAAGGGAAAATATGTCGAATATGAAGATCTTTCAGTCAGCCTTTCAAACTACACCGTTACTTACAGAGGTCATCATATCGAAATGCCTCCAAAAGAGCTCGAACTGTTATTTTTCCTTGCGTCTTCTCCAAATCAGGTTTTTACGCGCGAACAGCTTCTTGACAACATTTGGGGATATGAATATATAGGCGACACAAGAACAGTAGACGTACACATAAAGCGCCTTCGCGAAAAATTAAATGATAACACGAAATGGAGTATCAGCACCGTATGGGGCATAGGATATAAATTCGAGGTCAAAAAATAATGAAGCACAAACTGTTTTTTAAATTTTTATTTGTCTATATAGCGGTGGCGATAGCCTCGTTCATACTTATATCCACCGTTATAAGCAACATAATAAATCAACAGCTTGTGGACTCTTATGCCCGTAAAATGTACTCGCTTGCTCAGGATATTTCAGAAGAATATAAAAACAACATGACTTTTAATTCTGAAAATATATACAATAACCTCCGTACCACCGCGAGATTTTCAGATTCTGTCATAATGCTGATTGCTCCTGACGGCACGAAACTTGTTGATACCGGCAATACATACAGCACTTCAAAACGCGGACATATAGAAAATTTTGATCATTTAGCGCTCGGAACAGGTTTTTATACCATAGGCGATTTCTTCGGGGAATTCAAAGAGGATATGATTTCTGTCACGATCCCGCTGACACGCAATATGTATACCATCGGTTATGTAAGCATACATACGCCTATGCAGCTGATATACGAAAACAGAGAAAAAGAACTTGTGCTGATACATATTCTGAACAGTTTTCTCTTCTTGATTGTGCTGGTCATTTTTATCCTTCAGAATATATGGATATATAAACCGCTGCACAAAATAATAACGGGAACTAAAAAGATGGCGGAAGGAAATCTTTCCGACAAGATAAATATCAAGTCCCATGACGAAATGGGATATCTCGCCAAGACTCTTAACTATATGGGAGATGAATTAAACAAACAGAATGAATATCAGCGAAAATTTATCGCTAATGTTTCGCATGATTTCCGTTCCCCGCTGACGTCAATAAAAGGATATGTTGAAGCGATACGAGACGGCGTCATTCCCCATGAAATGATGGGTAAATACCTTGATATCATAGTCTCCGAGACGGAACGCCTTAACAAGCTTACAAAAGAAATGCTTTCTCTTGACAATATAGACAGCCGCGTCAGAAAGATGAACTATACTTCCTTTAATATCAATAAACTGATAAAAGACACTGTTCTTTCCTTCGAAGGTATCTGCAGCGGCAAAGGCATACGCTTTAATCTCGTTCTTGAGGACAAGGAACTTATCGTTGTCGCGGATTACGTCAAAATACAGCAGGTTATGTACAATCTTATCGACAACGCTATAAAATTCAGCAATCCGAACTCATATATCGATATTGAAACAGCCCTGAAAAAGGACAAAGCCTATATCTATGTAAAGGATCACGGAATAGGCATCTCAAACGCTGAGATCGCAAAGATATGGCAGCGCTTTTACAAAACCGATTCTTCCCGAGGCAAAGACCGTACCGGAACAGGTCTCGGCCTTTCAATCGTAAAAGATATTATCGCCGCTCACAATCAGAAGATCACAGTAGTCAGCACTGAAGGCGTAGGAACTGAATTTTATTTTACCCTCGATACAAAATAAAAAACTGTTTTCACGTCATGAGACACGAAATTGCTTTACGATGAAAAGGGCCGTGTTTACCTACTAAAACGCAGGTAAACATGGCCTTTTACCGGTTTTCTTACATTATCTCAAACAGCGATATCTGATCAGACTCAGGAAGTCCGCTCAAGATTCCCGTTTTTACAAGATACTCTATGATCGTTTTACTTACCTTGGTTCTGCTTCTGAAATCATCCTGGGATATAAATTTGCCTTCCGCTGCCGCCGCGACTACAGCGTCAGCCGCTTTGTCGCCGAGTCCGTCTATCGAATCAAGAGACGGCATCAGTTTTCCGTCCTTTATCGTAAAACGGTGCGCGTCAGCTTCATAAATATCGACAGGAACAAAGTCAAATCCTCTCGCGTACATTTCTCTTACGATCTTCATGTCCTTATACGTATCCTGCTCTTTTTTGCTCAGTTCATTCATTCTGCTCTCATAATCATCCATGAACTGAAGGAGTCTGTCCTCGCCGCGGCACATGATATCATAATTTATCGCCGAAGCTCTTATGGAAAAGTAAGCCGCATAGTAGGCCAGCGGATAATATATCTTGTACCACGCTATCCTGTATGCCATCATAACATACGCCGCCGCGTGCGCCTTCGGAAACATATATTTGATCTTTTCGCAGGACCATATATACCAGTCGGGAACGCCGTGATCGAGCATATCCTGTTTCCATTCGGGCCAGTCGGCGCATTTTTTCTTGGCTACCTGTCCTTTTCTGACGGCTTCCATTATCTTAAATGATCTCTCGCTTTCAAGGCCTTTTCCGATCAGATATATCATGATATCGTCACGCGTACAAATAGCCGTAGAAATAGTAGCCTTACCCTGGGCTATCAGTTCTTTCGCGTTTCCTATCCATACGTCTGTTCCGTGAGACAGTCCCGAAATCCTTATCAGATCTGAAAAAGACGAAGGCTTTGTATCTATAAGCATCTGAATGACAAAATCTGTTCCAAACTCGGGAATTCCAAGGCACCCCAAAGGGCATCCGCCTATGTCCGACGGTTTTATGCCGAGAGCCTCCGTCGATCTGAACAGACTCATGACCTTCGGCTCATCCAGCGGAACTTTTTTCGCGTCAGTTCCCGTTATATCCTCAAGCATCCTTATCATGGTCGGATCATCGTGGCCGAGAATATCGAGCTTCAGAAGGTTCTCGTCTATACTGTGATAATCAAAATGCGTCGTAATGATATCGCTGTTAATATCATTCGCTGGATGCTGAACAGGGGTGAAAGAATTAATATCTTCGCCGTGGGGAAGCACGATGATTCCGCCGGGATGCTGTCCCGTGGTTCTCCTTATTCCGGTACAACCCGAAACTATCCTCTCTATTTCACATGTCCGCTTGCTTATTCCCCTCTCTTCGTAATATTTCTTTACGAATCCATAGGCCGTTTTGTCAGCAAGCGTACCGATCGTTCCGGCTTTAAAAGTCTGGCCTTCGCCGAATATCACCTCTGTGTACTTATGGGCATTGCTCTGATATTCGCCCGAAAAGTTAAGGTCTATATCAGGCTCCTTATTTCCCTTAAATCCGAGGAATGTTTCAAACGGTATATCAAATCCGAGTTTTTGAAGCGGCGTTCCGCAGTTTGGGCAGAGCTTATCCGGCATATCGCTTCCGCATCGTCCGCTGTATGCCTTTACTTCTTCCGAATCAAAATCGCAGTAGTGGCAATTTGGGCACAGATAGTGAGCGCTTAAAGGATTTACCTCTGTGATACCCGCCATGGTAGCGACAAAGGACGATCCTACAGAACCTCTGGAACCTACGAGATATCCGTCCTCATTTGATTTCCATACGAGTTTCTGCGCGATTATATACATAACGGCATAACCGTTTGAAATGATCGAATTTAATTCCCTTTCGAGTCTGTTTACAACCACCTCCGGAAGATCGGGGCCGTAAATCCTGTGCGCCTCGTTGTAGCATATATTTCTGAGATCCGTATCGGAGTTTTCGATGACAGGCGGGAATTTTCCCGCCCTTATCGGCGAGATTTTTTCTATCATATCCGCGATCTTCTGAGGATTTTCTATTACGACCTCATTTGCTTTTTCACTTCCGAGATAGTCAAACTCAGAAAGCATCTCGTCAGTAGTTCTTAAATAGAGAGGCGCCTGTTCGTCAGCGTCTTTAAAGCCCTGTCCCGCCATGATTATCCTTCTGTAGATCTCGTCTTCAGGATCTATAAAATGTACGTCGCATGTCGCCACCACAGGCTTATTGAATTCTTCTCCGAGAGCAACTATCTTTTTATTTATCCTGATCAGATCGTCGTTTGATGTTACGCTGTCCTCGTTTTCATTTTCAATAAGATGTTTGCAGTTTCCAAGGGGCTGAATCTCAAGATAATCATAAAAATCAACGAGCGCCGCAAGTTCCTGATCAGACGCTCCGCGCAAAATCGCCTTGTAAAGCTCTCCCGCGTCGCAGGCCGTTCCTATGATAAGACCTTCTCTGTATTTTTCAAATACAGTTTTCGGCACTCTCGGCCGCCTGAAATAATATGTGAGATGCGACTGGGAAACAAGCCTGTAAAGATTGACGCGTCCGGTTTCATTTTTTACCAGAACGACGGCATGGCTTGTTGGCATATGCCTTATCGTATCAGGCGAATATTCGGCCTTTTCGTTTAATTCATCCAGAGTTTCTATCCCGCGCTCATTAAGTATGCCGCAGAGCTTCAAAAAGATATGCGCCGTACACTCGGCGTCGTCTACCGCCCTGTGATGATTGTTTAAAACTACGCCGAGATGTTTCGCCACGGTATCAAGTTTAAATCTGTTGAGCTGCGGAATTAGAAATCTTGAAAGTGAAACGGTGTCGACCACTGTAAAATCATATTCAAGTCCTAAGTCATTGCAGTTTTTCTTTATAAAGGATGTATCGAATCCCGCGTTGTGGGCTACCAGCACGGCTCCTTTGCAAAACTCCATAAACTCAGGCAATATTTCATCTATTGTCCTCTGATTTATCAGCATGGAATCGTTGATTCCTGTGAGAGTCTCTATTTTGAGCGGCACCGGCACCTGAGGATTTACAAATGTGGAAAATCTTGAAACAATTTTTTTATTTTCGATACGTACCGCGCCTATTTCGATTATCTTCGCTTTTTCAGGGGAAAATCCCGTCGTTTCTATATCAAATACTACATACGCGTCGTCAAGGCTCTGTCCTTTGGAACCTGACACCATATCCTCTTTATCGTCAACGAGATATATCTCGCAGCCGTATATGACTTTAAACGGCGCTGAAACTTTTTTCAGTTCATCTTTAGTCGCCTCAGGATGCTCTTCGGCATACTTGCTTCTGTAGGCTTTATCTATGTCCTGCATCGCGTGATTCGCCTCAGGAAACGCCTGCACAACGCCGTGATCTGTGATCGCGATAGCCGGATGACCCCACTCGTATGCCCTTTTTACAAGAGTCGCTGCGTCTGTTACGCCGTCCATATCGCTCATCTTGGAGTGACAGTGAAGTTCTATTCTCTTTTTCAGGGCATTGTCTTTTCTTGTGTCCCTGAAATCTGAGATCTTCTTGATTCCGCCCACAAAAGAAATGCTCATTTCTTTCGAAAATGTATCCATTGCCGCTTTTCCTTTAAGCTTTACGAACATTCCCGATTTAAGCTGGGAGCCAAGAATCTCAAATTTTTCCGGCGGCAGAAAAAGCTTTACAGATATCGTATCCGTGAAATCCGTGATAGTAAACATAAAGAGAATTTTTCCTGATTTTAATTCCCTTGAATCAGTCGATAATATCTTACCTCTGATGACAACGTCAGACGTTCCTTCGGTGATATCTGATATCGAAATCGAATCTTCTATAACGTCATATCCATAGATAATATTGGGATCTCTCGGTTTTTCACTCGCTCTGTTTTTCTTAAATCCATTTACTTCCTGTTTTTCTTTTTCCGAAGATTTGCTGTCATTATTTTTTTCTGTTCCGACGTGGGAAGATATTTCTTTGATCTGCTCTTTAATCTTTCTTAAGTCTTCCTCTTTTTTCGCCTGCCTGTCCTCTTCGCTTATCTTCGCGTAATCGACGCAGAACTTTATATTGAAATTAGCGCGCCTGTTCATTACTTCTTCCATGTAATCAAGGAGCTCTTCTTCTTTTTGTTTGTAAATCGCCGCGTCAGGCAATGTTATATGCATTTCTTCATCGTCAAAAGAAACGGAGGCATTATAAAAAAGATGAGACAATATATGGCTTTTCTCATCCAGTTCATATTTCATGCTCTTTTTATAATTATCGAAAAATGATTCGGGCGTATATTGTTCCGAAAGATAAAATACCTCTTTTATTCTTATCGAGATCACATATTCCCTGAACAGCTGGTTTTTGATCATATTCTGAAGCTTATCAAGTTTTTTTCTGTTGAGCCACTGATGCGAACTTATATAAATGCTCAGAACATCCCTGTCCCTGCTCAGCGCAACTCTGTAGACTTGCATCAGATCAGCGATCTTCGATAATTCATCATCTAATTTAAGGGTTGTAAAAACTTCTTTAAAATTTCTGACGATATCAGCCATTTTATTCCTTCCAATTATCAAGTTCCTGTTTTAACGCCGCGAGCAATTCGCTTTCAGGAACTTTCCTGAGTATTTCTCCTTTTTTAAACAGGAGACCTTCATGTATACCTCCGGCAACTCCGAGATCAGCTTCTCTTGCTTCGCCCGGTCCGTTTACCGCGCATCCCATAACGGCTACCTTTATGTCATAAGGATACTTTAAAACAAGGTTTTCTACTTCATTTGCAAGTTTTATCAGATCAATCTGCGTTCTTCCGCATGTGGGACAAGATACTACATCTATTCCGCCTTTTCTTAATCCCAGCGTCTTTAATATCAGTTTTGCGGTTTTGATCTCTTCAACCGGATCGGCTGAAAGAGATACCCTTATCGTATCTCCGATACCCTGGTACATTATCATGCTTAAGCCGGCCGCCGATTTCACGCTTCCCGAAAATACCGTGCCGGTTTCAGTTATTCCCACATGAAGCGGATATCTTGTCTGTTTCGCTATCATTTCATGGGCTTTGACGCACATTAAAACATCTGATGATTTAATGCTTATTACAAGATTGTCGTAACCCATATCTTCGATCATTTTTACCTTATCGAGGGCGCTTTCAACCAACGCGTCGGCGCAGACATGGCCGTATTTTTCTATGAGTTTTTTTTCTACAGAGCCGCTGTTTACACCGACTCTTATGGGGATGTTCCGCTCTTTCGCGACATCTACGACAGCTCTGACTTTTTCGATTCCTCCGATATTTCCGGGGTTTATCCTTATTTTGTCGGCTCCGTTTTCGATGGCCTTTATAGCAAGCCTGTAGTCAAAATGTATGTCGGCTACGAGGGGGATAGAGATTTCTTTCTTAATCTCTTTTAAAGCTGCTGCGGCTTCTTCATCGGGAACGGCGCATCTGATTATCTCGCAGCCCGCTTCTTCCAGTCTCTTTATCTGTTCGACAGTTGATTTTACATCCTGGGTTTTTGTATTTGTCATAGACTGGATCAGCACCG
>CASEDW010000138.1 GCA_949286775.1 uncultured Eubacteriales bacterium
GAATGCCGTCATAAAAACAGAGAGGTGAAGTGCTTTATGAAATCAGACAACAAAACGATTGCTTTAAAAGCAGCGGAAGCAAGAAAACTTGCGGTAAAAATCGTACATGACGCAGCTTCAGGACATCCGGGCGGATCATTATCATGCATGGATATTCTGACGACATTATATTTTGACGAGATGAATATCGATCCTTCGAATCCACAGGATCCTGACCGTGACAGATTCGTCATGTCAAAAGGTCACTGCTCACCTGCAATGTACCCTGTACTCGCGCTCAGAGGATACTATCCTGTTGAAAAACTTGCCGAGTACCGCCGTATCGAATATCACATGTCAGGCCATGTAGTTATGGACGTTCCTGGCGTTGATATGTCAACGGGTTCTTTAGGACAGGGCGTATCTGTAGCTGTAGGTATGGCTATGGCAGGAAAACAGAACAAAAAAGATTACAGAGTTTACGCTATCCTCGGTGAAGGAGAGATCACTGAGGGACAGGTTTGGGAAGCGATGCTCTGCGCTAACAAATATAAACTTGATAACTTCTGCGCAATCGTAGACGTAAATAACCTTCAGATAGACGGAACAACAGAAACTGTTATGCCGACAGCTCCGCTTGACAAAAAATTCGAAGCTTTCGGAGCGAACGTAATCAAAATCAACGGACATGACATCCAGGAAATCAAAGACGCTTTCGCGAAAGCAAGAGAGTGCAAAGGCAAATATACTGTTATCCTTGCGAAGACCATCAAAGGCAAAGGCGTTTCATTTATGGAAAATCAGGCAGGATGGCATGGAAAAGCTCCTAACGACGAGCAGCTTGCTCAGGCAACAGCAGAATTAGACGCAGTAATTAAGGAACTGGAGGGTAAATGATATGTCAGAAGTAATCGCAACAAGAGAAGCTTATGGTAAAGCTATTGCTGAGCTTGGTAATAAATATCCTGAAGTGATCTGCTTTGACGCAGACCTTGCGGGAGCTACAATGTCTAAATTCTTCCTTGAAGCTCACCCTGACAGATTCTTTGATATGGGTATCGCGGAAGCAAATATGCAGTGCGTTGCGGCAGGTATGGCGCTGTGCGGTTTCAAACCTTTCACACATACTTTTGCTATGTTCGCTTCAGGAAGATCATGGGAGCAGGTAAGAAACTCAATCTGCTATCCGCACATCAATGTTAAAGTCATCGGTTCACACGGCGGACTTTCAGTAGGAGAGGACGGCGCTACACATCAGTGTATTGAAGATTTCGCTCTTATGCGCGCTATTCCGGGCATGGTAGTTTTAAATCCGTGCGACGGACATGAGATGAGAATGGCTACAGAGGCCCTCATTAATTATGATGGACCTGCTTATATGAGACTTGGACGTCTCGCTGTCGAGACAGTTACTGATGCGATCGAAGGATACAAATTCGAGATCGGAAAAGGCGTTCAGCTTAAAGACGGTTCAGATGTGACTCTTATAGCAAACGGACTTATGGTTCAGGAAGCGTTAAAGGCAGCTGATATCCTTGCTAAAGAGGGAATTTCAGCGAGAGTCATCAACATGCATACGATCAAACCTATCGACGGCGACATCATCGCGAAAGCCGCTGCTGAAACGGGAGCTATCGTAACATCTGAAGAGCACAATATAATCGGCGGACTTGGAGAAGCAGTCGCTTCATACTGCGCTGAGAACTGCCCTGTGCCTGTTGTAAGACATGGCGTAGAAGATCAGTTCGGACGCAGCGGTAAAGCCCTTGAAGTTCTTGCAGCTTACGGACTTACTGCGGAAGTTATGGCCGAGAAAGCTAAAAAAGCAATTTCACTTAAGAAATAATCATATAATCCCTACCTAAAATAAAAGGCCGGCGAAAAAAAACGCCGGTCTTTTATTTTGAGATATTTTTACCGCGAGGTCAAAATACCTTTTGACCTCAACATCATAAAGTTTAAACTGCGTACTGACATTGATGTCAGACCATTTTCAGAAGTTCTTCATAGTACTTCTTCGATACAGGAACAGGAACTCCGAGTTTTTCGGCGGTTTTTACAATATAACCGCTGAAGGTTTCAA
>CASEDW010000139.1 GCA_949286775.1 uncultured Eubacteriales bacterium
ATGAGCGGAATCTGAATGTTTTTAGTGATTTCGGGAGTGCGCATAGCACGTAGAAATCACGGTTGACTCATAAAAAGTTTCATTTGTTGGGCAACTCATAAGTTAAAGGAGAATTAAACATTATGAAGAGAAAATTTTTAGCAGTCATAATTTCGTCAGCCTTGCTTGTATCATTAGCAGCTTGCGGAAGCGAACCGGCGAAAGAAGAGGCTGATGTTAATAATACTGTATCAGAAGAAAATACTGATAATGATTCGGCGGAGGAGTCGAACGAAAACAACACTGTAATTGATAACAGGAATAAAAATACAGTGACTGATGACAGAAACGATGATAAACCCGCTAATGATGAGACAGTCAGTAAAGCGCCGGAGTTTTCCGATGAAGATTTTGAAAAAAGAGAATATATATATGAAGATTCATTGGGATCAACTTTGTACTTTGTCATCATCAAGAACAATTCAGATGCAATTGCTGAAATTAACGGTAACGCGTTAGCAAAGGACGCAGATGGAAATACTATCGGAGCCGCAGATGCTTCTATAGATGTTTTAGGACCCGGTGAGGAAAGCGGATGTTATTTTTATTTTAATGATGTTTCGGATGTGAATTCAGTAGAGTGTACATATAGTTATTCAAAAGCGGATTATTATTATCCTGTTATATCTGACTTAAGTGTAGAACAGGTTTTGAATGATTCAAACGTAACTGTTTCAGTGACAAATAATGGAACATCAAGTGCTCAGTTTGTTGAGGTATTTGCACTGTTTTTGGATGCAGACAATAATATGATCGGATATAACAGCAGATATGCTACTGATGGAGACAGCGAAATAAAGCCCGGCTCAACACAGAATGTTCAGCTTGATGCATACAATGGTTATGATCATGTGGAAATATTCTTAACAGGAAGATCGGACGGAGAGACAGTAAGTGATACGGTACAAGCTGTAGATGCGGATGAATTTGAAACAAATGGTTATCTGTATGAAAATTCAATCGGATCATCGTATTATTTTGTGACAGTTAAGAATACATCAGAAGAGACAGTATCAATTGATATTAACGGTACGGCTAAAGATGAGGCAGGAAATAATATAGGCGCGGCATCAGGGACAATTGATGTCCTGGCAGCAGGAGAGGAAAGTATATGCAGCCTGTTTTTTGGCGATGTGTCAGGAATTTCAAATGTAGAGTACCAATTGAATTTTTCGGAAGAAAGCTTTTATACTCCTGTTATTGAAAATCTCGAAATGGAAACATCAATCAATGCAAACAACGTGATTCTTACTGTTACAAATAAAGGTGATTATGCAGCGGAGTTTATTAAGGCATATGTATTGTTTTTAGATGCAAATAATAATCTTATTGATTATGATGAAACATATGTGATAGATGATGATAGCGAAATAAAAGCGGGAGCCTCTGTTTCAGGACAGTTTGATACGAGACAAAGCTTTGACCATATAGCGGTTTATCTGACCGGAAGAGCGCAGTAATTGCAAATTTTTATCAGATTAAAAGGAGGGGGCTGTCGCACTACTGCCCCCCAAGATACAATAATACTACAGAGACAGATCATAAGAAAGGGGGTGGGATTTTTACTTTCTATAATTACAGAAGCTCTCCGTATTTCTTTACATAAGCTTTTTTTACAGCGGTAGCCAGAACCATATAGCATACAACTATAATGGCAAGCTGGGCAAAGTACATGGAAGGAAGCGGCGCAAATCCTAACATGATTCCCAACTGAGTAAATGGTATCGCCGTAACAACTGCTATTCCCAAAAAAGTCAGAAATGTCACAGGAACAGAAGCGCGGCTTTGAACAAAAGGAATTTTTGGAGTGCGTATCATATGGATTACCATAGTCTGACTCCACATGGATTCCACAAACCATCCTGCCTGAAATACTGAAATATAAAGCGCCTGCATGGAAGGATCGCTGATTTGGTGGTACAGCTGACCGCCGCATACCAATGGGCAGATCACAAAATACATCAGTAGATAGGTCACAATATCAAACAGGGAACTGGTAGGACCAATCCAAATCATAAAACGGCTGACAGAAGAAGCATCCCATTTACGGGGCTTTTTCAGAAAATCCGCATCGACATTGTCCCATGGAATTGCAGTGCAGGAAAGGTCATAAATCAGGTTCAGGAAAATTAGGTGAAGCGCTTCCATTGGCAAAAACGGAAGGAAGGCGCTTGCAATCAACACAGAAAACATGTTTCCAAAATTTGAGGAAGCCGTCATTTTGATATATTTAATCATGTTGGCATATGTTTTTCTGCCTTCGAGAATGCCGCTTTCCAGTACATTCAGATCCTTTTCCAAAAGAATCACATCGGCGCTTTCTTTTGCAATATCTACTGCCGTATCAACCGAAATTCCGACATCGGATGCTTTCATCGCCGCCGCGTCATTGATGCCATCGCCCATATATCCGACAGAATGTCCGTTTTCACGCAGCAATCTGACAATTTTTGCCTTTTGTTCCGGTGAAAGTTTCGCGAACACAGTAATATTTTCCGCTTTTTCAGCAAGTTCTTCATCCGTTAAATTGTCGATTTCTGAACCAAGCAAAACGTCGCGAACATCTAAGCCGACCTGTCTTGCGATGCATCTGGTCACTTTTTCATTATCGCCTGTCAGGATTTTTACCGCCACGCCATATTCCTTTAACGTGCATATAGCGCTCTTTGTGGTAGGTTTAGGCGGATCGAGAAAAGCAAGAAATCCGATCAATACCATATCGGATTCATCATCCGTTGAAAACTGTCCTATTGGTGAGGGATTGGTCTTATGCGCAACAGCAAGTACACGCATTCCGGTTGCGTTTAATTCATCGGTCTTGGACAAAACAAAGGCGCGTACATCATTTGTCAGCGACGTAACTTTTCCATCCAGCTCCGCATATGTGCAGCATTTAAGCATTTCTTCTACAGCGCCTTTTGTCACAAGCTGCGTTTTTCCCTGTGAGTCAGTTACAACAACAGACATCCTGCGGCGTGCAAAATCAAAGGGAATTTCATCTGTTTTTGTGTAATTTTTCCGGATCTCTTCGCTGCCAAGGCTGTCCTGCCGCGCGATAACCGCAAGATCTATCAGATTTTTCAACCCGGTCTGAAAATAACTATTCAAAAATGCATGGCGTAGAACACGCGTATCTTCTTTACCATGAAGGTTGAGGTAATATTCCAATACAACTTTATCCTGTGTCAGAGTGCCGGTCTTATCAGTGCAAAGGATGTCCATAGAACCGAGGTTTTGGATTGAATTAAGGTTCTTAATAATAACCTTCTTTTTGCTCATGGCTACAGCGCCCTTTGCCAGGTTGGCCGTAACGATCATCGGAAGCATTTCAGGCGTCAGACCAACGGCAACGGAAATCGCGAACAACAGAGCGTGCAGCCAGTCGCCTTTGGTAAAGCCATTAATGAGCAATACAATAGGAACCATGACAAGCATAAAGCGAATCAAAACCCATGAAACAGCGTTTACGCCCTTTTCAAAGGTCGTTTTCGGCGGCTTTGCATTTAACGTTTTTGCCATGCCTCCAAGAAGGGTATCATTGCCTACTGCCAATACAACTGCCTTTGCGCTGCCGCTTATAACAGTGCTTCCGGTAAAGGCGAGATTTGGAAATTCGGTTAAGGCGTAATCTTTGCCGCAGTCACATCCAAGCTTTTCTACCGGCTCGCTCTCGCCCGTTAATGCCGACTGGCTGACAAATAAATCTTTTGCGGACAGAAGCCGAAGGTCGGCGGGAATTAAATCGCCGGCTGAAAGGTGAACAATGTCTCCTACAACAATATCCTCAAGTGCGATTTCCTTTTTTTGCTGTCCGGCTCTTTCTATGCAGG
Source organism: uncultured Eubacteriales bacterium (assembly GCA_949286775.1). Classification (GTDB taxonomy): domain Bacteria; phylum Bacillota; class Clostridia; order Lachnospirales; family Lachnospiraceae; genus Alectryocaccobium. The sequence continues at coordinate 3,870 of CASEDW010000139.1, forward strand.
CGGTTGTGCAAATCATGTTTTGTAATTTGGCTGCCGCATTTCCGCTTTTTGTCTCCTGAATAAAGCGAAGAATCCCGGAAATTATTACCATGGCTGCGATAATAGTAACGGTGACGTAGTTTCTTTCGCCGGGATTGGCAAGCACGATATCCGTAAATACAGAAACGACAGCGAGGATAAACAAAATAATAGTAAATGGGTTGATAAATGCATCCAAAATTCTTTGAAATAAAGGATTGATTTTTCCGTGAGTGATAACATTTTCACCGTACTTTGCGCGGGATGCTTCAACCTGCATTTCGCTCAAACCGTCCGCAGTTGTTTCAAGGCCGGAAAGCACAATGCTTTCTTCGTTCAAAGCGGCAAAGATAAGCCGCTCTTTTGCCTGCAGATTATTGAAGGAATCAACAGGCAGTTTCTTTTCCATAATAATATTTTTCTTCATCGGTCTGTACCTCCTTAATCTGTTAAGAAATAATGGAAGCACGGAACCAATCCGAAAGACGGATTATATAAACTCGCGCCAGGTTGCTGAACGCAAGGAGGCACAAGTGCCCGTACTTCGTTCTTTGGTTTTAATTCCGTTACTGCTTCCTGCGTCCATATTATTCACCTCACTTTTGCGTTGAAATATTTATATAATCGCCGTAGAGACGTTATTTTTGAAAAAAGGGCATAAAAAAGCCACCATTCCAAACTTGAAACGGTGGTTATCTCAAATTTTGCGCATAAGTATTAAACCGCGGAATGCCAATGACTGACACAATATCCGCCGCCCGAATTATCCTTAACCATCGTTTTCATTACCTGTTCCTGTTTATGGCAACTATCCAAAACTAATGCTGTCCTTTCTTCATAAAATAAAAAAATCCGTATGTTCGGTGTGAACATACGGAAGTACATGACTATATTATCGTATGAGCTTTAGCTTTACAGGGCGGTGAAATTGCATTATGCGGTACCTTGACGATACAGCCTGTTCAAACCCTCGCATTGTGTCTCCACAACTCTGCGGCAGCAATCCATATCCCTGTAGGAGCCTCACCTACCGAACAACCATATTATAGCGCGCATATATTCTATCTGTCAATCCCGTAAATCAGCATTCCAGTCAAAAATCTTGCCTGTCTGTGGATCGATTTCAAATTCGTATTTCATATTATTCAGAAACAGCTCTCCTTCATAGCGTTTCCTGCCGTCGTCTGATTCGATCCATATAGTTACGTTTGAAGCGTCAGAACCAGGGACTTTTTCGGCTGCAATAACAGCTGCTTCATTTTCAGTTACAGGACTGCCGCCAAGGTAATCCAGCCATTCTTCATCCACTTCATAGTCGGCGCCGACGATACGTCCGTCCGCAATGGCAATTTCAAAGTCATAGTCGCCATACTCCGTCTCGAATTCAATATCATAGATTGGAATTCCGTTGTCGCCGTCGCGTTCATTTTTGATATTAAAGGCGTCCTGATTTGGCACGTCAGCATTATTTAAAGCAATCAAAAAAGCTTCATCAGCAGATATTTCGCCCAATGTCTGACCGGCATTTCCCGTCGGAGAGGGCGTCTGAGTTGACGTTGCGGGCGTCTGAGCCGTTGCATCAGGTGATTGAGCCGCAGCGGGAGTTTGAGTTGCCGCAGCGGGTGTCTGAGTTGGGGTATCAGACGCCGGAGATGACACATTTTCTCTTGTTGTTTTCATAAGGCTTTTTCTTTTTATTATAATGCTTAATTTGAGTTATGTCATTAAAATATTAGGACAAGGGACCAATAACACAAATTCACTGACAAGGGACCAATAACACAAATTCACTTGACATAGCGGCGTATCTTGTTATAGCTCTATGAAAGGGAAAGTTGACTTTCAGTTATATAGTCATTTAAACTTTCCCGCGCGTTATATTAACGGCGTACTGTCGCCGTAAGATGTGACGGAGGAGATTATGAAATTTATCATAGAGAATTTGTCGAAAAGTTTTGAGAAAAAAGTGGATATCTATAATGAAAAAGTACACTTCTCTAAAACAATTTAAAAGAGTGTACTTTTGTTATCTATGTAAATTTTAATAATTTTTAGGCGAAGACCTTCCGCATTAGAAAGCTGATCAGATCTTTCAATGCGGTGCCTTCATTTGATTTGATGTTTAAATAATAGTATTCAAATGTGGACATTATATGAATCAATTAGAAAAATGCGGTAAATTTAAGAAAGAAAATATAAAATATTAACACGGATGATTATAGTTAAGGTGTGTGAGTATAAGAAGGAGTTGAGATGAGGTTTATTAGTAAAAAAATTACAACGCTGATTTTGTCACTATTATGCTTACATCACTTGCCACTCTTTTGCTATTAAGAAGCGTAGAATATAAAAATAGCAGAGAAAAAAGCGGTTTTGTTCTTACTTGTTTAACTGCAATTTTTGTTTATATTGTTGTGATTTATAATGTTTTTATAGGATAAGCAGTTGCCCATTAATTGGAAAGTTGAATAAAATGACAAATCTTAATATAAACGGACCTTTGAATGAGCGAAAAGCGGATATTCAAAATAAAAAGCAGATATTGGAAGCATGCTTATTGAAAAAGGTTGGAATTAGTATGATTGATGCAGCAATTATTTGAACAGGCTATTAAGACATGATATATTGTTTTTAGTTCAAATTGTTTTTTATGACTAGGGAGGATGATCATGAAAAGAAAAATTACGGCGCTCGCTCTGATATTGGTGCTCGCGGCAGGGATGTCGTCTGTTACAGGCTGCGCAAAAAAACTGACACCGCAAAATCTGGCTCAGAATGTTGCTGCAAATCTTGAAAAAGCCACATCGCTTTCCATGAATATGACCATGGATTTTGAGGCGGATTTCAGCGTGGAGGTTCAATCAGCCGAAGAAACTGTAAGTATGGGCATGAATATGGATGTAGATGTTGAGGCTACAGCTGATCCGGAAGCGGCTTATATGGCAGGAAGCATGGCTGTGTCTGTTTCAGGACAGAGGGAAGAATATGAGGTAGAAAGCTATCTTGTAGAGGAAGACGGAGAAACGGTTTCATATACACTTTCGAACGGCAATTATGTTCGTACAATTTCAGATGAAGACACTGAAGAAGCCTTTTTCCAAAAAAATATGTTTGAATGTATAGCAGACGGCGAAGCTGAAGCTACACTCGATGAAAAAACAGCATCTATTGACAACCGCAGCGTATTTGTTCTCAGAACAAAATTGAAGGGTGATCTTTTGGAAGATGTTCTCGGACTGACAATGAGCGGAATGTTCGAGCAGGGCGAAGATGACATGGATGATCTGGAAGCAGACGTAACGGTATATGTTTTCGCCGATTCAATCCTTCCGGCGCGTGTAGAGATAAGCGGCGATGACATAGGCAGATATATTGCGGAATCAGTTAATACTGTGGGCGCAAACATGGAAGTCGGACGCTTCGATATCAACATGGAATACAAAGGATTCGATCAGATAGAAAAAATAGAAGTTCCTGCGGATGTGAAGGCAGGAGCATCTGATGCGTCTCAGGGAATCGTAGACGATGATATCTATGTTGATGGCGGAATAACTGATGACAGTAGCGATATATATGATGACTCACATGAAGATATCGCTGACATTGATGACGATGCATATGTGGAAACAGATGATCAGGATGATGACGTGGATGACTTATTAGACGATACTGTTCCTTTAACTCCGAATGCAGACGGAAGCTA
>CASEDW010000140.1 GCA_949286775.1 uncultured Eubacteriales bacterium
TGGGTACAGCCGCAGATAATAGGCGAAGTAGACAGAAGCGGAAGACCAAGACCTAACAAAGCTGATCTTCCTGAAGTAAGAATACCTGCCGATATCATCGTTGTAGCTATCGGACAGGGAATTGAAATCGCCGGATTTGAAGAAGCGGGAGTGCCAATCAAGAGAGGAACTTTTGTAGCTGAAACATCGTCCCAGGCAAACGATAAAGTATTTGCCGGAGGCGACTGCGTAACAGGACCGGCAACGGCGATCAGAGCTATCGCGGCAGGAAAGGTTGCGGCTGCGAATATCGACGAATATCTCGGATTCAATCATGAGATCAGCGTTGATATCGAAATTCCTTCACCGCAGCTTTCAAACCGTCCGCCTCATGGACGTATTAATATCACCGAACGTGAAGCATGTGAGAGAAAATGCGACTTCAACGATATTGAAATCGGTCTTACAAAAGAAGGCGCATGCACTGAGGCGTCACGCTGCTTAAGATGCGATCACTTCGGATACGGAATTTTCAGAGGAGGTAGAGAGAATAAATGGTAACATTGACAATTGATAAAAGACAGGTTGCTGTTCCGGAGGGAACAACTATTTTAGATGCTGCCAAATCAGTTGGTATTGAGATCCCTACTCTTTGTTTCCTCAAAGACATAAATGAGATCGGCGCATGCCGTATCTGTATGGTTGAAATCGAAGGAGAAACGGGCTTGATTCCTTCATGCAACAATGTAGTTCAAGAGGGAATGACAGTCTATACAAATTCTCCGAAGGTAAGAGAGGCAAGAAGAGTAAATCTTCGTCTTCTCTTGTCACAGCACGATACAAAATGTACAAAGTGTACAAGAAACGGAAACTGCAAGCTTCAGAAACTTACGACAGATTACAACCTTCTTGGAGAACATTATGTTCCTACGCTCAACAAGGTTCCTGAATATTTTGACGCGCCGGTTGTAAGAATCGAAAACAGATGCGTTAAATGCTTAAGATGCGTTCAGATTTGTGAAAAAGTCCAGAGCATGAATATCTGGGATATTCTTGGAACGGCTTCGCATGTAAATGTTGGAGTTAAGCTGGCGAAGAATCTTGCTGAATCGACATGTACATTCTGCGGACAGTGTATTACTCATTGTCCTGTGGGAGCGCTTCAGGAAAGAGACGATACAGGAAAAGTATTTGACGCCCTTGCTGATCCTAAGAAAACAGTTGTAGTACAGGTTGCGCCTGCGGTTAGAGCTGCATGGGGCGAATACTATGGCCTTGATCCGGAATACGCTACGGCGGAAAGGCTTGTATCAGGTCTTAAAACCATGGGATTTGATTATGTATTTGATACAAACTTCTCAGCCGATCTTACGATCATGGAGGAGGGAAGCGAATTTGTAGAGAGATTTACACATAAAGATCAGTATGCATGGCCTATGTTTACGTCATGCTGCCCGGGCTGGGTGAGATTTATCAAGGGCCAGTTCCCTGATTATGTAAAGAATCTTTCAACAGCTAAATCGCCTCAGGGAATGTTCGGCGCTGTCGCTAAGAGCTACTTTGCCGAAAAGATTGGCGTAGATCCTAAAGACATGGTAGTAGTTTCGATCATGCCTTGTACTGCTAAAAAAGCGGAGAGGGCGATTCCTAACCTCAACGACGCCTGCGGAGATCCTGATGTGGATATCGTACTTACTACAAGAGAGATCGTTCGTATGTTCAGAGGAGAGCAGATCAATCCGAGACTTCTTGAAGAGACGCCGTTTGACAGCCCGCTGGGAGAGGGAACAGGAGCTGCCGTTATCTTCGGAGCGACAGGCGGTGTTATGGACGCTGCTTTAAGAAGCGCTTATTATCTTGTGACAGGTGAAAATCCTCCTGCCGACGCTTTCAGCGCTGTAAGAGGTATGGAAGGATGGAAAGAAGCTACATTCACTGTTCCGGGAGCGGGCGACGTAAGGGTTGCCGTAGTAAGCGGACTTGCGAACACAAGAAAGCTTATGGAAGCTATTGACAAAGGAACAGTTGAGTATGACTTCGTAGAAGTTATGGCCTGCCCGGGCGGATGCGCCGGAGGCGGCGGACAGCCTATCCATGACGGAGAAGAAAAAGCCGAGTACAGAGGAGATGCTCTGTGGAAGATCGACGCTAACAAGAAAGTACGTTTTTCACATGAAAATTCAGAAGTTCAGAAACTTTATGCCGATTATCTTGAAAAACCTCTTTCACACAGAAGTCATGAGCTTCTTCATACTGATCATGAAGAATGGGATATGCCTAAACCTGTAAACTATGGAATATATCATTTGAGATGAAACTGTTTAAGGGCTGCCGAAAGGCAGCCCTATGACATAGTGAGGAAAAATCTAAAATGAAAGCAAATAAGCATAAATTCAGCAGAAAACATTGGATGATAATAGCGTTAGGCTTTATGATCTTTTTCATCTATAACGCTGTCGCGTCTGACGGGATGAATGTCATCGTTCCGCAGCTGGCGGCGGATCGCGGATGGGATTATGAGTATGTCCTTTCGTTCGCCACTATTGCGGGAGTTATAAGCGCGGTTCTTTCCGTGTTCTTTGGGAAACTCTGCGAGAAAAAAGGACCGAGATTTATGATCGGCACGAGTATGCTGCTTGCAGCCGTATTTTTCTATATGTACGGACATGCGACCAGCATTCCAATGTATGTTGTCGCGCTTTGCGGAGTTACGAGCTGCTCGAGCTCGTTTGGATTTATCGGAGTCAGTTCCCTTGTGGCAAACTGGTTTCCGACTAAAAAGGGAATAGCGCAGGGATTCGCGTCCATGGGATGCCCGTTTTCGTCGATGATATCGGTGGCGCTCTTTACGTTAGCTTTCAATAAATTTGGACTCGGAATTTCAATGACGTTTTTTGCCGTTCTCATGGCTGTCATCGCTGTAATTCTTCTGATCATCCTTCGAAACACGCCGGAGGAATGCGGTGAATATCCTGATTCGATTCCGCCCTCTGAAAGAACGCAGGCTGAACTTGATCTTGTCAGCAATGAAAAGGGCAAAACGATCGGTCAGATGGCGAAAGTCGGCACTGTCTGGTATGTCGGGATTTTTATGGGATTGTACAGCATGTGCTCTCTCGGAGTAATGGGACAGTTTGTAGTAAGACATTCGGAATTGCCTATAGACAACGCGGCTGTTCTTTTGATGTTTTCGGTTTGCGCCGCGGCAGGAATATTCGGAGGTCCTCTGTGGGGAGCCATCGATACGAAATTCGGAACAAAGACAGGCTATTTACTGTGCGCGTTGAATTATATCGTGGCGATGCTGCTTAACTTTACAGATATAATGCCGCTGGTGTATATATCGGTCGTGCTTCTGGGACTTGGAGCCTGCGGAATACAGGTGTTTTTAGCTGCCTGGCTGGTTTCAATATTTGGCAGAAAAGATTTTGCAGGAGCATACGGCATAGCGTATCCGCTGTCAAATATCTTATGCCAGATGTGCTTTTTTGTGATCGCGTTTACTAAGTCGGTATTCGGACAGATGCGATATGCTTATCTTGTTTTCGTTGCATTGCTTGTTATAAGCATTATAATGAGCAGGTTTGTAAAAATTAACTATAAAAAAGACTAGTAAAAAAGGGATTTGATATCGTCTGAGATCAGACTGTATCAATTCCCTTTTCGTTATATATCAGGCGTTATGATATCTCTTAAGGAGTCCGTTGATCTTCGATGTGTTGTCGATGATAGGCTCAAGCGAGACATCGTGATTTGTGGCGTAAATTATGTTTGCTATATATTTGTCGAGTTTGGCCGATTCGTACCATGGGCGCGAGAGAAGATCAGGCGACTGGTATGTCAGATCAGTTGTGATTATAAGATCGAAGAGACCATCCTCATAATATTTGTCAAATGCTTCAAGACCTTCTGTAAAAAGTCCAAATGTCGTGCATACAAATACGCGGCGCGCGCCTCTGTCTTTAAGCTGAGCAGCTACATGAAGCATGCTTTCTCCGCTGGCGATCATATCGTCTAAAACTATTACGTCTTTGTCTTTAAGCGAAGCGCCGAGAAACTCATGGGCGACTATAGGATTTTTTCCGTTTACGACTCTTGAGTAGTCGCGTCGTTTATAGAACATACCCATATCGACTCCGAGGATGTTGGCGAAATATTTCGCTCTTGACATCGCTCCTTCGTCAGGACTTATGGTCATGAGATGTTCCGAATCGACCTTAAGGTCGGGAACACGTTTAAAAAGAGCCTGGCAGAACTGATATGAAGGATAGAAATTGTCGAATCCGTGCAGCGGAACGGCATTTACGATCTTCGGGTCGTGGGTATCAAATGTGATGATATTCGATACGCCCATATCCGTGAGCTCTTTGAGCGCGAGGGCGCTGTCAAGAGATTCTCTTCCTGAGCGTTTGTGCTGACGGCTTTCGTAAAGGAAAGGCATTACGACGTTAATTCTGTGGGCTTTTCCCATACAGGCCGCGATTATTCGTTTGAGGTTCTGAAAGTGATCGTCAGGAGAAAGTCTGTTCTCAAATCCGTGCATTTTGTATTTTACGCTATAGTTGCATACGTCAGCCAGAATATAGAGATCGGCTCCTCTGACCGACTGTTTTATGATGCCTTTTGCTTCACCGCTTCCAAAGCGCGGACATTCACAGTCAATAATAAATGAATCCGTATTGTAATGAAGGTTGAGTTCAGAAGCGGGACGTTTCTCAAGAAGCCTTGACTGAAGATCAACAAGATAATTTTCTATATTTTTCGCTTTGTCTTCGCAGCCTGGAAGAGCGCAGACTTTTAAAGGCGCTACAGGTATTGCGTTTACCATTGTATCTAAAAATGACATTCGAACCTCCGGGATCATATAGACCACAAATTATTTATTTGCCAAAAGGCATATACTGATATTTATATCATGCAAAGATAAAAACGTCAATGCGAATATTAGGTGTCGTATTGCTTTTTTGCCTTTAAATTGGTATGATGAAATAACGTATGGTCGGAGGGATAAATGAAAGATACAGCAAAGAAAATTTTATCGGTAAAAGAAAACAGTATCGCTTGGGAAATGGATATAGAAGCAGGAGACGAACTGCTTGCCATAAATGATGAGCCGGTGAAGGATGTTTTTGATTATATGTTTCTGACTCAGGATACATATCTTGAGCTGCTCATAAGAAAACCTTCCGGGGAAGAATGGATAATCGAGATCGAGAAAGATGAAGATGAAGAACTCGGAATAGAGTTTGAAGCGGGACTTATGGATGACTATAAGAGCTGTCACAATAAATGCATCTTCTGTTTTATAGATCAGATGCCACCGGGCATGCGGGAAACCCTGTATTTTAAAGACGACGATTCAAGGCTGTCTTTTTTGCAGGGAAATTATGTAACATTGACAAATATGTCGATGGAGGATCTTGACAGGATCATAAAATACAATATGTCGCCTATAAACATTTCATTTCAGACGATGAATCCAAAACTGCGATGCATGATGCTTAATAACAGATTTGCGGGCGATATACTTGAAAAGGTCAATAAGCTGGCTGACGCCGGCATAGAAATGAACGGACAGATCGTTTTGTGCAAGGGAATCAACGACGGAAAAGAGCTTGAATATTCCCTCGAAGTCATGTCGGGGCTTTATCCTGCTCTAAGAAGCGTTTCTGTAGTTCCTGTAGGTCTTTCAAAGTACCGGGATGGTCTGTACCCTCTTGAACCGTTTGAAAAAGAAGACGCCGAAGAAGTTTTAAAACTTCTTGAAAAATGGCAGAAAAAAATGAGACGCGAAACAGGCGTAAATTTTGTCTATGCCTCAGACGAATGGTATCTTCTGGCCGGAAAAGAAATTCCCGATGAGGAATATTATGACGGATATGTTCAGCTTGAAAACGGCGTAGGTATGATGCGTCTTTTAGAATCGGAAATAGATGAATATCTCGAATCAGTAAAGGGTTCTGAACGTGAGACGGAAGTTTCTGTTGCGACAGGACTGCTCGCAGGACCTTTTATAGGAAAAATGACAGAAAAGGTCAGGAGGAAATTCCCGAATTCAAAAGTAAACGTCTATCCGATAAGAAATGATTTTTTCGGAGAAAAGATCACCGTATCAGGACTGGTCACAGGACAGGACCTGATGAAACAGTTAAAAGGAAAGAAAGTTGGAAGCAGACTATTGCTTCCTGTAAATATGTTAAGATCGGGAGAAGAAGTATTTCTTGACGATTATACCGTATCCGATCTTGAAAAATATCTTGAAGTTAGTATAAGAGTCGTTGACTCGACAGGTGAAGCCTTTGTCAGGGCAGTTACCGATGATAAAGAGCTTCCGATCAATAAAAGGAGACAGATATATGAGCAAACCGATAGTTGCGATAGTCGGCAGACCTAATGTCGGAAAATCAACATTATTTAATGCTCTCGCGGGAGAACGTATATCGATCGTTAAAGACACTCCCGGAGTAACAAGAGACAGAATATACGCGAATATTACATGGCTTAATACAAGTTTTACGATGATAGATACAGGCGGTATCGAGCCTGAGAGCTCGGATATCATATTGAGCAGGATGAGAGATCAGGCTCAGATAGCGATAGACACCGCAGATGTTATTTTATTTATGACAGATGTCAGACAGGGACTTGTCGATTCAGACGCGAAAGTTGCCGATATGATCAGAAGGAGCGGCAAACCTGTAGTTCTGGCGGTAAATAAAGTAGATAATTATAAAAATCAGATAATGGACGTATATGAGTTCTATAATCTCGGTATCGGCGAACCGATTCCTATTTCAGCAGAGGGTAAGCAGGGACTCGGCGATCTTCTTGATGAAGTTATGAAACATTTTCCTTCAGAAGCTGATCTCACAGAGGAAGAGGATATACCGAAAGTTGCGATAGTAGGAAAACCGAACGTAGGAAAATCTTCTATTATTAACAGGCTTCTGGGAGAAAACAGGGTTATCGTATCAAATATCGCGGGAACAACGCGCGACGCTATCGATACGAAAGTTGTTCATAACGGACAGGAGTATATTTTTATCGATACAGCCGGACTCAGAAAAAAAAGCAAGATAAAAGAAGATCTTGAGCGTTACAGCATCATCAGAACCGTAACGGCAGTTGAAAGAGCCGACGTCGTGCTTTGCGTTATAGACGCTGTTGAAGGAATAACTGAACAGGACGCAAAGATATGCGGTATTGCCCATGATCAGGGCAAGGGAATCATAATCGTTGTCAATAAATGGGACGCGATCGAAAAAAATGACAAGACTGTAAATAAATACGCCGGCGATATAAGGGATATTCTTTCTTTCGCTCCGTATGCCGAGATAACATATGTGTCGGCCATTACAGGACAGAGGCTGCCAAAACTATTTGATCTGATAGATACCGTTTTGCAGAATCAGACGCTTCGTGTACAGACAGGCGTTTTAAACGAGATCATAACTGAAGCTGTCGCTATGCAGCAGCCGCCTACGGATAAAGGAAAGAGACTTAAGATATTTTACGCTACACAGGTTTCTGTCAAACCGCCTACGTTTGTCATATTTGTAAATGACAAGAAACTGATGCATTTTTCATATGTCAGATATCTTGAAAACAGGATCAGAGAGGCGTTTGGATTTAAAGGAACTTCTCTTAAATTTATAACAAGGGAAAGAAGTGAAAAATAATTCCGGATGTTTCCGGATAGGGAGGAAAATATGGAACGGCTTATTTGTCTGGTCGTGGGTTATTGTTTCGGACTTATTCAGACCTCATATATAATCGGCAGGATTAAAGGAATTGATATAAGAAAAAAAGGAAGCGGAAATGCCGGGACGACAAACAGTATCCGTGTGATGGGATGGAAATTCGGGCTCATCACAATGGCGTGCGATATTATGAAATGTATTGTACCGGTTCTGATCATGAGAGCTGTCTATGCTTCAACGGGATCAGCGCTTTTGCTCGGACTCTGGACGGCGGCGGGAGTTGTTCTCGGACACGATTTTCCGTTTTATCTCAAGTTTAAAGGAGGAAAGGGAATAGCGGCGACAGCCGGCACGATAATAGCTTTTGCCGACTGGCATTTAATAGTTGCCGGTATAATCTGCTTTTTTGTTCCGGTACTGTTATCGAGATTTGTTTCCCTCGGATCGCTGTGCCTTTCTTTGAGTTTCCTTGTCGGAGTAATAATCAGCGGTCAGCTTGGAGTCTATGATATGGCGCAAAACGCGCTCATTGAGATGTATATTCTTGTGGCGGTTCTTACGGCGCTTGCGTTCTGGCTTCACAGAAGCAATATCGTAAGGCTTGCTACAGGTACAGAGAGAAAATTATTCTAATTCGGAAGGAGAAATTAATATGGCAAAGGTCAGCGTAATCGGTTCGGGAAGCTGGGGAACAGCGCTTGCATGGCTTTTATGCAACAATGGCCACAGCGTTACATTGTGGTCATTTCTCGAAGAGGAAAACAACATGTTCATTGAACATCATGAAAATGTAGATAAATTGCCGGGAGTAAAGCTTCCGGATGCGATCAGATATACAACTGATATAAAAGAAGCTGTAGAAGGAAAAGACCTTTTGGTTCTCGCTGTTCCGTCCATGGCAGTCAGAAATACTTCAAAGAAAATGAAGGAATTTGTCAAAGAAGGACAGATAATTGTAGATGTGGCGAAGGGTATCGAAGAGGAAACTCTTATGACAATGACGCAGATCATAAGAGAGGAGATACCGCAGGCGGAAGTCGCCGTATTAAGCGGTCCTACGCATGCAGAAGAGGTTGGAAAAGGATTGCCGACTACGATCGTTACCGGAGCCTACAATATGAAGACGGCTGAATATGTTCAGAATGTTTTCATGAGTCCTGTTTTCAGGGTTTATACATCCCAGGATATTCTTGGCATAGAACTTGGAGCTGCCCTTAAGAATGTCATAGCGCTTGCTGCCGGAATCGCCGACGGTCTTGGATTTGGAGATAATACGAAAGCGGCTCTTATCACGCGAGGCATAGCGGAAATTTCAAGACTTGGAATAAAAGCAGGAGCCAAAGCTTCAACATTTTCCGGACTTTCGGGAATCGGCGATCTTGTAGTAACATGCGCGAGCATGCACAGCAGAAACAGAAGAGCGGGAATTCTTATCGGAAAGGGATATTCCATGCAGGAAGCGATGAACGAAGTCCATATGGTAGTTGAAGGCGTTTATTCCGCGAAAGCTGCTCTTAAGATGGCAAAAAAATATGATGTTGAGATGCCGATAGTTGAAGCGGTCAATGATATTTTGTTTAATGGTAAATCAGCGTCAGACGCCGTTATGGAGCTGATGCTCAGAGTAAAGAAAGAAGAAGTCTGACAAGGAGGTAAAAAATGTCTGTATTTGATAATATCGGAAATAAGCTTTCTGATATAGGAGGAAGCATCAAACAGGGAGCGACAACTTTTACTGAAACGATGCAGCACAACAGCAATATTGAAAGGGCAAAAAAAGATCTTAAAGACATCTATACAGAACTGGGCGAGAAATTTTTTAATGACAATAAAGAGAACGTCCCTGAACAGTATAAAGATATTTTTGCCAGAATTGTTGAGATCGAATGCTATATTGAAGCCACAAAACAGGCCATGAGGGAACTCACAGGAACAAGAGTATGCCCGAACTGTAAATCTGAAGTTCAGAAAGGTCAGCTTTTCTGTACGGTGTGCGGAACAAAGATTGAAGACGCCGCGCCAAAGACGGATGTCGTTTACTGCAAAAACTGCGGACAGGAGATCAGACCGGGATTTCGTTTCTGTACCCGCTGCGGCACGAAAGTAGAGGATAATATGACGCAGCAGACTGATGATTCTCTTGAGAAAACTCAGCCGGTGGGTTATGGCGCAAACGGTGCAGATGCTGCAAATATGAATGCTCAGAACGCACAGGCAGAAAACGCGCAGGCGGAAGCGGTGCAGCAGAATACCGTACAGACAGAAGCAGCAGAGACAGAAAGAATGCAGCAGGAAACTGTTCAGTCAGAACCTGTACAGTCAGCAACTATGCATCAGGAAGCTGTTCATCAGGAAGCAAAGCAGGCAGGAGAAATACAGGAGCAGCGTTCAGAATATAATTACGGACAGGCGCAGAAAGCGGCCGCGGAAGAAATATCGCAGCCTGATATGAATGGATCGGTTCAGGAGCCTGTCATGGACGTTCCTGTTCAGGAGCCTGTCATGAATGACCCAGCTCAGGAACCTGTCATGAAAGGTCCTGTTCAGGAACAGGCCATGGACGGCAAGATCATATGTCCTCACTGCGGAGCAAAGATAAAAGCAGGCACGACATTCTGTATTATGTGCGGCGCAAGGCTCAGAGAGTCATGACTTATACTGTTGTAAAAAATACATATAAAAACTCCTGAAAAAAATATTATTTTATAATCTTTTTAATTGACAGATATGTTGAATTAATATACAATATCACAAGTGTGCGTAAAGCTATCACTTTGAATAAAACATCCTAGTCAAAGCCCCGGCGAAGATGTTTGATATAGCGGCATGAGGCCATACGGACAGTGGAGGAGTGCTGCACGCAATTGTATAAAAATGTGTAATCAGACTTAAGGGAGGTTCAATAATGAACACATATATGCCTAATCCTTCAAAGGTTGAGAAAAAATGGTATGTTGTTGATGCTGCCGGATGTACATTAGGACGTCTTGCATCAGAAGTTGCTAAAGTTTTAAGAGGAAAAAATAAACCTGAGTTCACACCACACGCAGATATGGGTGACTACGTTATCGTTGTAAATGCCGAGAAGATTAAAGTTACAGGCAGAAAATTAGATCAGAAAATGTACTACTTCCATTCAGAGTACGTTGGCGGATTTAAAGAGCTTACATTAAAAGAAATGATGCAGAAAAAACCTGAGAAGGTTATCGAGCATGCAGTAGTAGGAATGCTTCCAAAGGGACCTCTTGGAAGAGCAATGGCTGATAAGCTTCATGTATACGTTGGTGCTGAGCATCCACATGCAGCTCAGAAACCTGAAGCTCTTACATTTTAATTAAGGAGGATTTACAGAATTATGGCAAGCGCAAGATTCTACGGAACAGGAAGAAGAAAAAAAGCTATCGCTAGAGTATATTTAGTACCTGGAACAGGTAATATCACAGTAAATAAAAGACCTATCGACGAGTACTTCGGACTTGAGACTCTTAA
>CASEDW010000141.1 GCA_949286775.1 uncultured Eubacteriales bacterium
AAATACGCCCATTTAAGCCGCAGATTTTGTTCTTATTATATTCCGACAAATGAGCAGCATTTCAATATATTCAATGATGAGTTGGATAAATATGGAAAAGCGCTGTTTGAAAAAAGTAAATAATGAAGGCTATAGAAAAAGCTGAACATTTCGCAATTTCTGTGAAATGTTCAGCTTTTTTGACAAAAACCATTATCCGGTGTAGTTCAAAATATCTTTTCTTTCGTGACTACAAATAAATAGTTCCGTAATATATTTAAATGAAGTAAACTATATATGATGAAAAAAATTTTGTTATGAATAAAGTGTTTAATAAATTTTGAAGTACATAAGGAGCCTCTCAAAATGATAAACGAATATCTCTTGGGCATGGATATGGGAACGACCAATATCAAGGCAATAATAATCGATGCAAAAGGAAATATGATAGCAAAAGCGTCAAGAAAACAAAATCTGATACAGCCACGGCCTCTTTATGTCGAGCAGGACGCGAACGAATGGTGGAAAAGCGCTGTCGAGATTTTTAGCGAGCTGAGGCTTAAGGCAGGAAATTCTGTTATGGAAAACATCAGGGGAATATGCGTAAGCTCTCATACCGTTACGATACTGCCCCTTGATAAGGAAGGAAATATCCTGCGAAATGCTATCATCTGGATGGACAACAGAGCCGATGCAGAGGTAAAGGAACTCACAGAAAAAATAGGGCTTGAGCGTTACAGAAATATAATAGGTACGAATCCGAGCGGAACATTTATGGCAGGAAAATTGCTGTGGATGAAGAAAAATGAGCCGCATACTCTTGAAAAAACAGAGAAGATTCTTCAGGCGAGTTCCTATATAAATTACAGGCTGACAGGCGTAATGAGCATGGACGAATCCCAGGCATCAATGACGCAGTGCTGGGACAGAAATAATGAGGCATGGTCAAAGACAGTAGGAGATGCTATAGGCGTGGATCTTGATCTGCTTCTTCCGCATCCAAAGCCCTGCGGCGAGATAATAGGAACAGTTTCTCAAAAGGCTTCATTTGAAACGGGATTAAAGAAAGGAATTCCTGTGATGGCAGGAGCAAGCGACTGTATGACAAGCATGTACGCAACAGGTATGACAAAGATAACGGATGCCGGGGAGTCCTCCGGGACGACGTCGATGATATTTGTAGGAAGCAAAAAACAGAGCAGGCCGGAATGCATGGTATCGACAAAAAAATGCGATCTTCCGGGAATGCCGTATATTTACGACGCTCCGCTAAGCGCAACAGGCGCGTCTCTTGAATGGTTCTTAAATACCATGGGAAAAGAATACGAGTTACACGCCTCCAAAAATAATATCGGACGGTATGAATATATGAATATTGCGGCGGAAAAAGTAAAAGCGGGAAGCAACGGCGTATTTTATTATCCGTATCTGCAGGGAGAACGGGCACCGCTGTGGAACTCATACGCGAGAGGACTGTTTATAGGAATGTCTCTGGGCACGACTTTAGACGATATGGCAAGAGCTGTATTAGAGGGAACCGCGTTTGCGATACGGCATGTAGTTGAAGTTATAAAAGATGAGGGCGCAAAGGTCTCTTCGCTTAGGATCACCGGAGGAGGAGCGAAAAGCCGTACATGGTCAAAGATAAAAGCCGCTATGCTTGGCGTGCCTGTTCTGACACTTGATGAAAAAACAGGCGAAGTACCATTTGGAGATACTCTTATCGCGGGAAAATCAGTCGGAATATTTGAAAACCTCTCTGAATCTATAAAAGAGCTTATTGATGTAAAAGAAGTAATCGAGCCGGACAGAGAATGGGCGGAGTATTATGACGACGCGTTTCCGTATTTTAAAGAAATGTATTTAAAACTGGAGGAAACGCTCAAAAATCTGCAGGAAATGCAGGAGGGCAGGAATCATTAATTAAAAAATGTAAAAATGTAAGAAAATGAAACTTTTTGTAATAGTATTAGCTTTTTATAATATTAGAAAGGTATATATTATAGGTATATGTTTAAGAATTGGCAGACAAAATCATATTGTACGAGGAGGTTTGATATGAATACTATTCAACAGACAAATCCGGGCAAAAATCTCAGATCGGTGTCGATTATAGGTGTAGGATGTACTCCGTTCCGCGAATTTTGCGCAGACCCTGAATTTGACGGGCTTACTGAAGGGGAAGTTTACGGATATGCGGCGTTAAAGGCGATGGAAGACGCCGGAGTCAATCCGAAAGATGTTCAGTTCTTTTTCCACGGCGAGGCAAATCCTATGCTTAATTCGTGGATGCTGTCGCCGAACATGTCAGTCGCGGAGTGGATCGGAATGAGAGGCAAAGGTTCCGCGCATCATTCCGAAGCATGCTGTACGGGATACATCGGTCTTGATCTCGGCGTGCAGGCCATTGCCTCAGGAAAATATGACATAGTTCTGACAGGATGTCTTGACTTTGGCGACGGACAGGCGCAGCAGACATTGCCAAGCTGTTTCCGTAAATCTTTTAGTTTTGAAGCGTTTATGGAATCAACGAAATATCTTTTTACAAATGATTACAGTCGTTACATGCTCTTCAACAACGGTCAGGAAAATACAGGCGTTTGGTATGCGCGCGAGGCGGGAATTTCATTTGATGAAATGGACAGAACGCTTTGCAAGCTTGCCGTTGTCGCAAGAGAGGGAGCAAAAGACAATCCGCTTGCGATCGAGCACAAGACATATCAGGAAATCGCCAGAGAAAACGGATTTGATGATGTAATGAAATATATGATGTCTGATTTTAATCCGAAGATCGGCGATACGATGCGTGTCTCGGGTCTTGAACACAAATGTGACGGAGCGACTTGCGTTCTTCTGTGCGCAACAGATCTTGTAGAAAAATATACGAAAAATAAACCTATTCAGGTTCTTGGAATCGGAAATTCATGTATAGAAATGAAAAATCCTATACTCGAGCCGAAGGGAACTATCGAGGCAACAAGACAGGTATACGATGTGACAGGCATCCGTCCAGAAGAGATAGATCTTCTCTATGTAAATGACTTTGTTATCAACTCTCAGCTTATAGCGGCGGAAATTACGGGATATATTCCTAAAGGAGAGGCATGGAAGTATGTATTGGATGAGCGTACGCGTTTCGACGGCGACAGACCGATTAATCCGAACGGCGGACGTACGGCATTTGGACATGCTCACGCGGCGTCAGGCCTTGCTGATGTATATGACGCGGTTCTTCAGATGCGTGGCGAAGCCGGCGCGCATCAGGTGAAAAAGATGCCGAAAACAGTATTCCTGCGCGGCTACGGCGGCGGTCAGAACATTTGTAACATCATCATCGGTGACAGGAACTAAGGAGGGAGTAGGATGGCAATCAAATTAGAAAGACTTGTTAAGAAATATTATGAAGGCCTTGAAGAAGGCAAGATTCTGGCGCGCAAATGTCCCGAGTGCGGAGCCGTGGAATGGCCTCCTGTCTATGCCTGTAATGAATGCGGCTGCAAAGAAACTGAATGGATTGAACTCAGCGGAAAAGCTAAAGTGATCGAGCTGTATGTTCCGACTGTTATGTCACGTAAAAAAGAGTATGACGATCTGAAACCATATGCTTACGCATGGATTGAACTGGAAGAGGGAACAGAGCGAAATATAATGCTTCGCGGTATTAAAGGAAAGAATGCGGAATATGTGCGCAGTCACCTTCCTTATCCGTGCCATCTGGAGATAGTTCAGCG
>CASEDW010000142.1 GCA_949286775.1 uncultured Eubacteriales bacterium
AATCCTGACATCATTATTTTTAATAATTTTGCAACGTATAATGATGCCTACGGATTGCTCCGTGCTGCGCACTCCCGCAATCCTACCCAATATTCGCATATCGCGGGATATTCATCCCGCTTTCATGCTCATATTGGAGCGGGTCAAGAGGTCATTAGCCCACTTATGAGCAAGCTCATGCGGTCTAAGACCTTTGACCCTTGGCATCATTACATCATCGGCTGCTGTGGTGCCGCTGGTGCTGGCTCTTTTATGATCGATACTGTTGCTTCTGTTGTAAGGAGTGTCGAAGCTACGCTTGTCGCGTTCTGAAGTGCGCTTCTTGATACTTTAACAGGATCAAGAATTCCTTCTTTTACCATGTCCACATACTCTTCTTTGTATGCGTCAAATCCGACTCCTACTTCTGACTCACGGATCTTGTTGATGATTACAGCGCCTTCAAGACCTGCGTTTGCAGCGATTGTTGCGATAGGAGCTTCAAGAGCTTTAACTACAATGCTTGCTCCTGTCTTCTCATCGCCTTCAAGGCTGTTTACAAGCTCTGCAAGTTCTTTCGTTACATGGATATATGCAGAACCGCCGCCTGCGATGATACCCTCTTCTACTGCTGCCTGTGTAGCGTTAAGAGCGTCCTCCATACGGAGTTTAGCTTCTTTCATCTCTGTCTCTGTAGCAGCGCCTACACGGATAACTGCTACTCCGCCTGAAAGTTTTGCAAGTCTCTCATGAAGTTTCTCTTTGTCGTAATCAGATGTTGTTGTCTCAAGCTGGCTCTTGATCTGAGCAACTCTTGCCTGAATGTTCTCTTTAGAACCAAGACCGTCTACGATAACAGTGTTGTCTTTGTTGATCTTAACTGATTTAGCTGTTCCAAGCATATCCATTGTTGCTTCTTTAAGCTCATATCCGAGTTCTGAAGAAATAACTGTACCGCCTGTAAGAACTGCGATATCCTGAAGCATATCTTTTCTTCTGTCGCCATATCCCGGAGCTTTAACAGCGCATACTTTACATACTCCGCGGAGTTTGTTTACGATAAGAGTTGAAAGAGCCTCTCCTTCAACATCCTCAGCGATGATAAGAAGGCTTGATCCGTTCTGTACGATCTGCTCAAGGATGCTCATGATATCCTGGATGTTGCTGATCTTTCTGTCTGTGATAAGGATATATGGATTTTCAAGAACAGCTTCCATCTTCTCCATATCTGTTGCGAAGTAAGCTGAAAGATATCCTCTGTCAAACTGCATACCTTCTACAAGGTCAAGCTCTGTCTTCATGCTCTTTGACTCTTCGATAGTGATAACGCCATCTTTTGAAACTTTCTCCATAGCGTCAGCTACAAGTTCTCCGACTGACTCGTCGCCTGACGATACGGCTGCTACTTTTGCGATCTGCTCTTTTCCTTCTACAGCTTTGCTCATTGAAACAAGGATCTCAACTGCTTTGTCTGTAGCTTTTTTCATACCTTTACGAAGTACGATAGGATTAGCTCCTGCAGCGATATTTTTCATTCCTTCGTGGATCATCGCCTGAGCAAGAACTGTAGCTGTTGTTGTTCCGTCGCCGGCTACATCGTTTGTCTTTGCAGCTACTTCTCTGATGAGCTGAGCGCCCATATCTTCGAAACCGTCTTCAAGGTCGATCTCTTTAGCGATTGTAACGCCGTCGTTTGTGATGAGCGGTGTGCCGTATGGTTTCGCGAGTACAACGTTTCTTCCTTTTGGTCCAAGTGTTACTTTTACTGTATTTGCAAGTTTATCTACGCCTGCAACAAGCGCTTCTCTTGCTTCATATGAATATTTGATATCTTTTGCCATTGATCTTTCCTCCGAAAATTATTTAACTACTGCAAGTACTTCTGACTGTTTGATAATGATGTATTCTTCGCCTTCAAATTTGATTTCTGTTCCGGCATACTGTGTATAGAATACCTTATCGCCAACTTCAAGCTGCATCTTTACATCCTCTGTTCCGGGTCCAACTGCAACAACTTCCGCCTCTAATGGTCTTTCCTTTGCTCCTGATGAAAGGATGATTCCTGATTTTGTCTTTTCTTCCGCCTCAAGCTGTTTGAGAACTACTCTGTCCGCTAAAGGTACTAACTTCATAATTTACGCCTCCTTATAAAAACATGTGTTGTATTCTTATTTATTAGCACTCATCATAGCTGAGTGCTACTCGACATTACTTATAATACTGTCTCTATAATGTTTTGTCAAGAAGTTTTATTTGAAATATTTTATGAATCAGGGGAGAAATTGTATTTTGACCCCATGATACTAAGCTCAAAAGCTTTTTTAATCCAAAAGATTTATACTCTAATTTTCAGAATATTCTTGTAAATATTCTAAAAAATGTTAAACTATGAGTAATAAGAACTAAAAGTCAATTTGAAATGAGAGGTTTATCATGAGCGTACTGTTATTAGACAATACAAGGAAAATCACGAATCTGCTTCATCACAACAAATCAAGCAAGGTCGTATTCAATGACATTTGCCAAGTTATGACTGAATGCCTGGATGCTAATATACTTGTTCTCAGCAACAAGGGTAAAGTGCTCGGTTCAAGCACATGCCAGACTGTAGAAGAAATAAAAGAACTGATCAAAAAAAATGTAGGCGATCATATCGACGAAAAATTAAATACGAGACTGCTCAATGTTCTTTCAACTCAGGACAATGTCAATCTCAATACATTCGGTTTCGAAAATGTCGATACTTCAAAAACTACGGCTATCATCAGCCCAATAGAAATAGCGGGCGACCGTCTCGGTACGATTTTTATATATCGTTCCTTCAGAAGCTTTGATATAGACGATATCATCCTTACAGAATACGGCACCACCGTTGTCGGTCTTGAAATACTCCGTTCCGAAAGCGAAGCCAATGTAGAAGAGAAAAGGCAGCAGGAGATTGTTCAATCAGCGATCAGTACTCTTTCCGCAACCGAAATTACGGCGACTATCCTTATTTTTGACGAGCTTGAGGGAAATGAAGGTATTCTTGTAGCCAGCAAGATCGCAGACGAAGCGAAGATTACCCGTTCAGTTATAGTAAACGCTCTCAGAAAATTTGAAAGCGCCGGCGTTATCCAGACAAGATCAAGCGGCATGAGAGGAACTTATATAAAGATCACAAATGATTTTCTTCTCGACGGAATCAAGGCTCTTAAAGAAAAAAACAAAAATTCGTAAAAACAGAGTTTCTTACGAATAAAAAACAACAGGGTTTATATTTCTGAAATCGAAGCATTTCAATTCAGAAAATATAAGCCCTGTTTTTTTCTGATCAATTATTTTTTATATCCGCATTTCGCTTCCTGGCATACTATACTGCCACCTTTTTCCACAAGGGGACTGCTGCACTCCGGGCAAAGTTCTCCTGTAGGCTTCTGCCATGTCATAAAATCGCATTCAGGATTATTTTCACATCCGTAATATCGTCTTCCCTTACGCGTTTTTCTGATCAATATCTCGCCGCCGCATTTCGGACATTTGATTCCCGTCTTCTCAAAGTAAGATTTTGTATTGCTGCATTCAGGAAATCCCGGACACGCGAGAAATTTTCCATGGGGACCGTATTTAACGACCATGTTTCTGCCGCATTTTTCGCAGATGACGTCTGTCTTTTCGTCTTCTATCGTCACATTATCCAGTTCTTTTTCGGCGATCTCCACAGCCTCTTTCAGGTCAGGCCAGAAATTTTTCAATACTGTTTTCCAGTTTACAAGACCTTCTCCGACTTTATCGAGCAATCCTTCGACATTCGCCGTAAAGTTTACGTCGACAATGCTCGGGAACGCTTTTTTCATCATGCTGTTGACAGCTTCGCCGAGTTCCGTTATATAGAGATTTTTCTTCTCTTTAGTAATATAATGACGCTGCATTATAGTCGTTATGGTAGGCGCATATGTACTTGGTCTTCCGATTCCGAGTTCTTCAAGCGTATGTACAAGAGAAGCCTCTGTATAATGCGCCGGCGGCTGTGTAAAATGCTGCTGCGGATCGATACTGTCTACCGACAGCGTCATGCCTTCCTTAAGATTCGCCAGCGCCGCGTTTTTCTCCGGCTTTTCGTCATCAGTATTATAAAGCATCATGAAACCGTCAAACATTATATTTGAGGTCGACGCTGTAAACGTATATCCGTTGTTGTCCGCCCTTACGCTCATGGTTTCATATCTGGCGTTCTGCATTCTGCTGGCTACAAATCTGTTCCAGATAAGCTGGTAAAGCCTGAACTGATCACGGCTTAACGACTCTTTAATAACGGCAGGAGTAAGCGTTACATCGGTAGGCCTTATTGCCTCATGAGCGTCCTGTATCTTCTTTCCCGCTTTTTCCTCATTCGGTTTTTCGGATCTGTATTCTTTTCCGTATCTCTCTTCGATATAATCTCTTACCGCAGTATCAGCTTCTTCCGATATCCTTGTGGAGTCAGTACGAAGATAGGATATAAGACCCACTGATCCTCTTCCCTTAACTTCAACGCCCTCATAGAGCTGCTGGGCAACCCTCATGGTTTTCTGAGTTGAAAAGTTAAGCAGACGCGACGCCTCCTGCTGAAGCGTTGAGGTCGTAAACGGAAGGGGTGCTTTTTTAATTCGCTCGCCTTTTTTGATATTCGTAACTGTAAAATCAGATACAGAAACTGCTTTTACTATCTCTTCAGTCTGTTCGCGGTTCGTCAGTTCAGTCTTTTTATTGTCTTTTCCGTAAAACTGAAATTTAATCGCTTTTTTGCTGCCCTCAAGTTTCAGCATCGCGTCTATTGACCAGTACTCCTCAGGGATAAAATTATTTATCTGTTCCTCCCTGTCGGCGATGATTCTCAGCGTTACAGACTGAACTCTTCCGGCGCTTAATCCCCTTTTTATCTTTTTCCATAAAAGAGGACTGATCTCATATCCCACCATTCTGTCGAGGCATCTTCTCGCCTGCTGTTCGTCCACGAGATTCATATCCAGCTCCCGAGGCGCTTTTAAAGAGGCCTTAACTGCCGATTTTGTAATCTCGTTAAATGTTATCCTGCACATTTTCGAGGAATCGTTGTTTAAAGCCTGCTGAAGGTGCCATGAAATCGCTTCTCCTTCGCGGTCCGGGTCAGTAGCCAGATAAATCCTGTCCGCTTTTTTCGCCGCCTTCTTAAGAGAAGCAAGCAGTTCTCCCTTTCCGCGGATCGTTATATATTTAGGTTCAAAATCATGTTCCACGTCTATTCCGAGCTTGCTCTTGGGCAGATCGCGGATATGGCCGTTTGATGCTTCCACTTCATAATTCGAACCAAGGAATTTTTTTATTGTCTTTACCTTAGTAGGTGACTCAACTATTACAAGATTTTTAGCCATTATTGCCTCCTAAAACCAAAGAATGCCTATCACACTCTCTAACAAGGACAAAATGATAACTCAGTTTTTTTATATATGCAAGTAAAATACTGATTATTATAGTTTTTACACAACTTTTTCTTTTTATTATATGCAAAATTATACATGTATTATGGTGTTTTCTGAATAAAAATAAGCTGTTATCCGCGTTTGCCATGGATAACAGCCAATCTTTATCAATGTTTTAATTTATATAATTTCTGTCTCTGAAGCGACCTTCGAAGCGCCGCCTCATATCTCTTATGATCATGTTCCTCCTGCTTGAGCTGCAGCATTCTTCTGGCTCTTGCTTCGGCGTCTTTAGCACGTTCATAATCGATCTGCTCAACAAGTTCAGCGCTTCTGACGAGAATAGTTATCGTGTTGTCCATGATGCTCGCTATTCCGTCGCTTACGGTAAGATAATCTTCGGTGTCATCGATTCTGTATTTGATGATTCCCTCTGTTATCAGAGCTACCATGGGCGCGTGTCCCGCCAGAACTCCATACTCGCCGTCTTCAAGGGGAAGAAGGACATAATTAACATATGTATCGAGCGTGACCATATCTATTCCGTTTATTATAAGATGTATTTTATTTTCCATGTTAAATACCCTTATTTAAAGTGATTTGCTTTTTTTGAACACATCGTCAATAGTACCTGCCATAAGAAATGCCGACTCAGGAATATTGTCGCAGTCTCCTCCTAATATAGCCTGGAATCCATGGATAGTGTCGGCTATATTTACGTACTGTCCCGGAATACCCGTAAAGACTTCTCCGACATGGAAAGGCTGAGAAAGGAATCTCTGAATCCTTCTGGCTCTGTTTACCACGAGTTTTTCCTCTACGCCAAGCTCGTCAAGACCAAGAACGGCGATGATATCCTGAAGCTCTTTGTATTTCTGCAGCGTCTCCTGAACAGCTCTTGCCGTCTCATAGTGTTCCTTTCCGAGAATATGCGGCGTCAGGATACGCGATGTGGATTCAAGGGGATCCACCGCCGGATAAATACCGAGCTCAACGATGCTTCTGCTCAATACCGTCGTCGCGTCAAGATGCGAAAAGATTGTCGCAGGAGCCGGGTCAGTAAGGTCGTCCGCAGGCACATATACGGCCTGAACAGATGTGATAGAGCCGTTTTTAGTAGAAGTGATACGTTCCTGAAGCTCACCCATCTCAGTTGCAAGAGTAGGCTGATATCCTACGGCTGACGGCATACGTCCTAAAAGAGCCGAAACCTCTGAACCTGCCTGCGTATATCTGAAGATGTTATCGATAAACAGAAGGACGTCCTGTCCGCTTTCATCCCTGAAATCCTCAGCGATAGTAAGTCCCGAAAGAGGAACACGAAGTCTTGCTCCGGGCGGTTCGTTCATCTGTCCGAATACAAGAGCCGTCTTGTTTATAACGCCCGACTCAGTCATTTCTTTCCAAAGATCGTTTCCTTCTCGTGAACGCTCTCCTACTCCGGCGAATACCGAATATCCTCCGTGAACATATGCTACATTTCGGATAAGTTCCTGGATAAGAACTGTTTTTCCTACTCCGGCTCCGCCGAAAAGACCGATCTTTCCGCCCTTTGCGTACGGCGCCAGAAGATCGACTACTTTGATGCCTGTTTCAAGTATTTCTGTTGCCGGCTGGACATCCGTAAATTCAGGAGCCGATCTGTGTATAGGCATATATTTATCTGTTCTTACAGGTCCTTTATGGTCGATACATTCTCCTACTACGTTAAAGATACGTCCGAGAGTCTGTTCGCCTACAGGCATTTTTATCGGAGCGCCGGTGTCAACAGCAATATTTCCTCTTGAAATTCCGTCTGTAGACATAAGTGCGATGCATCTTACAATATTGTTTCCAAGGAGCTGCATGACCTCCATAACGACTTTACCGTTATCCGTCCTTACTTCCAAGGCATTATATATTTCCGGCATCCTGTCAGAAGGAAACTGTACATCTACAACAGGGCCTATTACCCTTTTGATGATTCCATTTTCCATAATGTACTCCTCATTTCTTCTTTCTTAAAGCTGCCGCTCCGCCGACTATTTCGTTGATCTCTGTCGTAATGGCAGCCTGTCTTGCTCTGTTAAGTTCTATCTGCAATTTTCCTATGAGTTCATTTGTGCTGTCCGAAGCGGAAGTCATAGCTATCATTCTCGAACTGTGCTCGCCGCATTTTGCCTCAAGAAGCGTGCAGTAAACACGGTTGTTAATACATCTCGATATGATATATTCAAATACCTCGTTTTTATTCGGCGAGAAGATAATATTTCCGCTCGCCTGGGTATTAGCCACCTCTTCATTATGTATCTTTACCGGCAGAAGCTGTTTTGCGACAGGTTTCTGTCCAAGAGCCGATACAAACGACATATATACGAGCTGAACTTCATCCACTTCGCCGCTTTCAAAAAGATCCTGCAGATAATACGAAAGATCAAGCGCCTGAGATTTTGTCGGAGCGTCTGATATTTCCGAGAAGTATTTCGATATCTTCAGACCGGAACGTTCCAATATATCTCTTCCCCAGCCTCCACAGACAACAACCTCATAATCTCTTGTTTCATTTGAAGCGATATCTTCCATAAATTTCAGGATCGACGAGTTATATACGCCGCAAAGTCCTCTGTTTCCCACAAATAAAACGTAACATAATTTTTTTACCGGATTTCTTTTCTTGGCGAATATATTCTCGAGACTGCCGTCGTCGACTAAAAGCGTGTCAAGAATATACGCGCTTGCTTCTGTAAAGGAACGCACTGGTCCCAAAAGGGATTGCACTTTTCTAAGCTTTGAAGCCGCAACCATTTTCATGGCTTTAGTGATCTGTTCTGTATTATGTATACTTTTGATCCTTGCATCTATTGCTTTTACATTTGCCATACTGCGTTTCTCTTTTCCTTAATAATTACAAATCAAAAAATTTTCTTGAACTCTTTAATTATCTCATCCAGTCTTGCGGTTACCTTGTCGTCAAGGTTTTTATTTGAAAGAACAATATCCTTGAATTCAGGATAAACCTGATTTACATGATTTATAAGCTGCTCTTCAAAGTCCGCAAGTCTGTCGATCTCGATATCGTCCGCCAATCCGGAACTTCCAAGATAAATAGAAATAACCTGATCCGCTACGGACATAGGCACATACTGCCCCTGTTTTAAGAGTTCAGACATATGAGCGCCTCTTGTAATCGTCGCCTGTGTTGATTTGTCCAGCTCTGATCCGAACTGCGCGAAGGCCACAAGCTCTCTGTACTGCGCGAGATCCATACGAAGACGTCCGGCAAACTGTTTCATTGCTTTGAGCTGCGCCGCGCCGCCTACACGCGATACGGAAAGTCCGACATTAATAGCGGGGCGAACTCCCGAATGGAAGAGGTCTGTTTCCAGGAATATCTGTCCGTCTGTTATCGAAATTACGTTTGTAGGAATATATGCGCTGATATCTCCTGCCTGGGTTTCGATAATAGG
>CASEDW010000143.1 GCA_949286775.1 uncultured Eubacteriales bacterium
AAAAAAGATGCTCCCCGCAAAGGGAACATCTTAAAACAAAAGTGATGAGAAGATCATCATAAATATGTAAGATTAAAATGTTTCTAATAGTTCAACAGCGCGTTCCGCAGCACTTGCAGCGTCTTCCGTATATGCGTCGGCTCCGATGCTGTCGGCGAATTCCTGAGTAATAGGAGCGCCTCCGACCATGATACGTACCTTGTTGCGGATGCCTTTTTCCTCAAAAGCTTTGATAGTAGTTTCCATTGCAGGCATTGTAGTTGTAAGAAGAGCTGAAAGGCAGACGATCTTAGCGTCATTTTCGATAGCGGCTTCGACGAATGCTTCAGGCGCTACGTCTACTCCGAGGTCGATTACTTCAAATCCCTTTCCTTCGAACATCATGCATACAAGGTTTTTGCCTATATCATGAAGATCACCTTTAACTGTTCCGATAACGGCTTTTCCTCTTGCCACCGCGTCTTCACCGGCAAGATATGGTTTAAGAACCTGAGAACCCGCGTTGAGCGCGCGCGCCGCTACGAGAACCTGAGGAACGAATATTTCGTTCGCTTTGAATTTAACGCCGATAATGCTCATTCCGGCTAAAAGACCTTTATCAAGGATATCTTTTGCAGGGATACCTTCGTCAATTGCCTGCTGGCAGAGTTTTGCAACGTCTTTTCTCTTTCCTTTTTGCAGCATCTCGCTGATTTCATCTAAAAGTGACATTTTATAATCCTCCGTAATTGTTTCATAATTGTTTTAACGATTTATGATACTCATATATTACTTATATTTAGAATCGGATATTGGTAATAAAATAACTATTTTGGTAATTACTTTACAATTCATGAACAAAAAATTGTTTTAGCAATTTATACAATGTAAAAAATGCACAAAGAAAAAAATTGTAATAGTAGATATGCTTAAAAGATAAAAAAATATTTGTAAAAATCAGATAAAATCTCTTTTCAAAAAAATGCAGATGTGTTATTCTTGCTTCAAGATGTGTGTATTTTTTTGGATTTATTAATGAAAATTCACAAGTAGAGTCAGTGATAAGAGAAAAAAATTACTAAAGATGCAATAAAGACGCATTTTTAAAAATTAATTTTTACGTAATAAAATTGCAATATTTGAAACAGTATGTTATTATTTTTTATCGCAAAGGAGAAACGGGATGATATCAAATCAGATTTTGCAGAACACTATTGATGGGATTAAGAACATTTCGAGCGTAGATCTCAGCATACTTGATACAAGCGGAAAAGTTCTTGTGTCAACAATGACTAATCCTGAAAATTATGATCAGAGAGAAGCGGTAGCGTTTTCACAGTCTCAGGCCGATGCTTCCGCTATAGGTGACTGCCAGTATTTTAAGGTTTATGAAGAGCGTCATCTTGAATATGTGCTCATGGTCAAAGGCGGCAGTTCTGACAATTTCCTTGTAGGAAAGATGGCGGTTTTCCAGATCCAGGGTCTTCTTATTGCCTACAAAGAACGTTTCGATAAAGATAACTTTATCAAGAACCTTCTTCTTGATAATCTTCTTTTTGTAGATATATACAACCGCGCGAAAAGACTTCATATCGATATCGAAAAACGTCGTATCGTCTTTATCCTTGAAAACAGCCCTGACAGGGACCAGGCGACTCTTGAAAACATCCGTATGCTTTTCGGATCAAAGAGCACTGACTTTGTAACGGCTGTAGATGAGTCGAGCATCATCATCGTCAAAGAACTTGGCGAAAAGGATGACTATGACTATTGCGAGCAGATCGCTAAATCCATTATGGATGTTGTAGGCCAGGATGGAGATAATAATACTCATATTGCTTACGGAACTATAGTGAGAGAGCTCAAAGAGGTTTCCAAATCATATAAGGAGGCTAAGATGGCTCTTGACGTCGGCAAGATTTTCTCCCCTGACAAACATATTGTCGCATACAGCACTCTTGGCATCGGCAGACTTATATATCAGCTTCCGATTCCGCTGTGCAAAATGTTCATTAAGGAAATCTTTTCAAACAGAACTCCGGATGACTTTGATGAAGAGACAATAGTTACTATCAATAAATTCTTTGAAAATAATCTTAATGTGTCTGAAACCTCAAGACAGCTTTTCATTCACAGAAATACGCTTGTTTATCGTATCGACAAGCTTCAGAAGAGCACAGGACTTGACTTAAGAGTTTTCGAGGACGCTATAACATTTAAGATTGCTTTAATGGTTGTCCGTTATATGAAATATATGGA
>CASEDW010000144.1 GCA_949286775.1 uncultured Eubacteriales bacterium
CCAAGCGCTCTTAGAGTATTCGAGAAAAAATTATATATAAAAGTAAAAATCAGTCCCACAAACACTATGCGCAGATAAATGGCGGCGTCATGGATTATATCCTGAGGCACCTGCAGAAGATTTAAAAGAGGATAAGCGAACACTATAAGCAAAATCGCTACAACAGCCGCGAACACAAGTCCTCCTAAAAGGGTAGTACTTATCTGACGTTCAAGATGTTCATATTTTTTAGCTCCATACTGTGTGCTCATCAGGATACCGGCGCCCATGCACATACCGCTTATAAACAATATGATCATATTCATGACAGGTCCGGCTGTTCCGACCGCCGCCAGAGCATCATCTCCGACGAACTGTCCGACTATCACGGAATCAGCCGCGTTATATGTAAGCTGAAAAAGATTTCCCAGCACCAGCGGAACCGCAAACGCAGTAAGCTGCGGAATTATCTTTCCCTTAGTCATATCTGTCGTCATAATATCATCTCCAAATTTGATTTTTTATCTGATGCTTACATCCTACAGATTTATAATTTCCACCCCTTGTACAGCTTTCCGAACTGTTTTGCTATCTGACCGACAAGAAGAGCCGCCGCCACCGTTCCTTCACGCACGCCCTGAAGCCCGCCTGTAAAAATAAATGATAAAATACAGGCTGTAGCTACAAGCGTAACGTCAAAAACAACTTTCATATTTCCGAACTTTACTTTAGGACACACCTGGCATACCGCAAGAACTACACCTTCTCCGGCAAGAACTATAGCCTTGGATTTTACCTCGAGACTTACTCCGAATCCTACGAGCAAAATTCCAATGGCGCACAACACCCACTGCTGCAAATAATTATCATAATTTATACCCTGTACCGCCCACACTGCAAAATCCGTAAGATATCCGAAGAAAATAGCGACAGGCAGCTGCATGAGCTGAATCAATTCATACTTTTTTCTGAGTATCAGTATCTGTATAACTATAAATACAACGTGCATGATTATTGTTACTGTACCAACTGTTAAAGGCGCAAACAGGCTGATCACATAAGGCACGCTCGAAATAGGCGACGTTCCGAGACTTGCCCTGATGGAAAAGGCGATACCGAACGCCATAATCGATAGACCGATTAAAAGGACGATGTACCGCTTTAAAATGTTAATTGCTGAACTTTTCATTTTTCATTATTTCCCCTTCATCTTTTAATATTTGTCCCTGACGATTTGTGTCCATTTGTCCCTTGACTCATCACATAAGTTACCCATTAAACGGAACTTTTTATGAGTCAGCCGTGATTTCTACGTGCTACGCACTCCCGAAATCACTAAAAACATTCGGATTTCGCTCATTTTTTTCAAAAATGGCTTCATCCTCATGTTTTAGCGGTCCTCATAGACACAAAATCGTATGCAAGCATCCGATTTGTGTCCATTTGTCCCTAGACTCATCACATTATAACTCTAATTCACTAAAATGCAAAAGAAAAGAAAAAGAGACGCTTCAAAAAGAAACGTCCCTCGTTTTTATTCCACAAGGTGCTGCAGATTCTGCATTCTCTGATCAAGCATAGCGCCTATCTGCGCGCATTCGCAAAGTTCGCTTACTATCCTGTCGTGCTGTTCCGGCGTCCTTTCTTTTTTATACATCAGCTTATGCTCCAGGCTCGCCCACAAATCCATCGCGATGGTTCTGATCTGAACCTCTACCTTCATCCTTCTCGTTTCATTTTTCAGAAATATCGGAACCTCAACTATCAGATGAAGGCTCCTGTAACCGTTTGGCTTCGGATTTTCTATATAATCCTTTCTCTTAATGAGTTTTATATCATCCTGCCTTAAAAGGCTCTCCTCAAGTTTGTAGACGTCTTCCTGAAATGAACAGATAACGCGGACTCCTGCAATATCGTTGATATTTTCTTCTATCGCCGCGATATTAAAGTCCACCCCTCTGTCCCTTACTTTTCTGACGAGAGACTCCATCGATTTCAGCCTTGTTTTGATCGACTCTATGGGATTATTGTCGTATTCAAGAGAAAGCTGCTCGTTGAGAACCTTAAACTTTGTTTCAATCTCCATCATCGCGCAGGTATATCTCGAATACATCTCTTCGATCGGTTTTATATTCTTTTTTGTAAAATCTAAAACATCATCTGAAAAAATGTTTTTTCTTATAATATCAACGACATTGCTGTCTGAAAGAATAAAATTATTCATGTTTATTTATATATCTCCTTTCGTTACTTCCGCATTATACCATAAATATTGCTCTAAAATATTAAGAATTGATTAAAGAATTTATTTTTCTTATATTTCTGTTTACGCAAAATATTTTTCTATTTTCCTTTATTTAAACAAAATTTTTCCTTATTTTCCCGAAAATCTGTTTTCGGCAATTGACATTCTTCTGTATATTTTATAGTATCAGTTTCTATAGTCTAAATAAAAAAGTATTTCAAGTAATTTTATAAGAAAGAGGAATCAATTATGAGCGATATGATAGAAATCCGCTGGCACGGCCGCGGCGGTCAGGGAGCCAAAACAGCAAGTCTCCTGCTTGCCGACGCCGCTTTTATGGCCGGACAGTATGTCCAGTCATTTCCGGAATACGGACCTGAAAGATCAGGCGCGCCGATTACGGCATACAATAGAATTTCATCTGAACGCTGCTCTATACATTCGAATATTTATTATCCTGATTATGTTGCGGTTGTAGACGAAACTCTTCTCGAATCTGTTGACGTTACGTCCGGTCTTAAAGAAGATGGAGCGATTATAATAAATTCAGAAAAAGATCCGAAGGAGCTCCGTCCGTACTTAAACGGATACAAAGGAAGAGTATTTACAATTGCCGCAGGACACATCTCAAGAAAACATCTCGGAGCGTATTTTCCAAATACTCCGATGCTTGCCGCTGTAGTCGCTGTGAGCAAATGCGTCGATCCTGAGGAATTTCTCAAAAACATGAGAGAATCATACAGTCACAAATTCGCGAATAAACCGCAGGTAGTCGAAGGAAACTTAAAATGCCTCGCGGACGCTATGAAGGAGGTCAGAGAATAATGTACAGAAAAGCCGAAGATATATTGGAAACCTCGCCATGGCAGGAGCTTACCACAGGCTGCGAAATATATGAAGGCGGTACTTCAAGACTTGTAAAAACAGGCGAATGGCGCTCCATGATTCCGTCATGGGACGAATCAAAATGTAAACAGTGTCTTCTCTGCACGCCTTTCTGCCCCGACTCTTCTATTCCGGTAACAGACGGAAAGAGATCTGATTTTGACTTCGATCACTGCAAAGGCTGCGGAATCTGTTATAAGGTATGCCCGTTTGGAGCAATTGACTGGAAGGAGGTAGAATGATCATGAGCAAAAGAGACAGACTTTCCGGAAATGAAGCCATCGCGACTGCAATGCGCCAGATTAATCCCGACGTATTCGCGATGTTTCCTATAACTCCATCTACCGAAATCCCTCAGTATTTCGCCCAGTATGTAGCGGACGGAAAAGTTGATACTGAATTTATCTGTGTGGAAAGCGAACATTCCTCCCTTTCAGCATGTATAGGAGCTGAAGCGGCGGGCTGCCGCGCTATCTCCGCCACATCGTCAGCGGGACTTGCCTATATGAGCGAAGTTCTCTATGTGGCTGCTTCATGCCGACTTCCTATAGTGCTGGCAGTCGCTTGTCGAGCGCTTACAGGACCTATAAACATCAACCACGACTATTCAGACTCAATGTCTGTAAGAGATTCAGGCTTCATACAGATTTACGCTGAAAACAATCAGGAAGCATACGACAATTATCTGCAGGCTCACCGCATCGGCGAGACTCCTGACGTCCGTCTTCCGGTTATGATATGCGAAGACGGTTTTATCACTTCACATGCCCTTGAAAACATCGAACTTGAAGATGACGATGCGGTTAAAGCATTTGTAGGTGAATACAAACCTGAAAACTACCTTTTAAAACACGAAAATCCACTGGCTGTCGGTCCTTACGGAACATCACCTTTCTATATGGAAGCTCGTGTCGCGCAGGCAGAAGCGATGAAAAACGCTAAACGCGCAATCCTTGACGTCGCGGCTGATTTTGAAAAAACTTTCGGACGCAAATACGGATTTTTCGAAGAATACAAAATGGAAGACGCAGAACGCGCCTTAGTCATCATGGGTTCATCGGCAGGAACCGCGAAAGCTGCCGTAGACGAACTTCGTGAAAACGGCGAAAAAGTAGGCCTTATCAAAATCCGCGTTTTCAGACCATTCCCGGGTGAAGAACTTGCAGAAGCTCTTAAGAACTGCAAAGCAGTAGCCGTAATGGACAAGAGCGAAGGTTTTTCATCGATGGGAGGACCTTTGTTTGCTGAAACAGCTTCAGCCTGCGTCAACCTTGAAAACATACCGAAAATGATAGATATCGTATATGGCCTCGGCGGACGAGACTTTACTGTGGATCACACGAAACGTGTATTCGCAAGACTTGAAAAAATCGTAAAGACAGGCGAAACAGGCCCTGTTTACTCACACTTCGGTCAGAGAGATTTAAGAGAGGAGGTACAGTGATCATGGCGTACAATTTAAAGAAAGAAATGAGCAAGCCGGAGCGTTTTGAAGCCGGACATCGTCTCTGCGCGGGATGCGGCGCCGGTATCACATGCCGTGCCATGATGCGCGCCCTCGAGCCTGAGGACAAAGCGGTAATCTGCAACGCCACATCATGTCTCGAGGTTTCATCCTTTACATATCCGAATACAGCCTGGATGGATTCATATATTCATATCGCCTTCGAAAACACTTCGGCAGTAGCATCAGGAGTTGAAACCGCTATCAAAGCAATGAAGAAAAAAGGCAAACTCGACGACAACTACAAAGTCATCGCGATCGGAGGCGACGGAGGAACTTATGATATCGGTTTCCAGTCATTATCAGGAGCTTTAGAGCGCGGTCATGACTACACATACTTCTGTTACGACAATGAAGCCTACATGAACACCGGAACGCAGCGTTCAAGCGCTACTCCGAGATTCGCCAGCGCCACAACAACTCCCGCAGGAGCTGAATCAGTAGGAAAAAAACAGAATCCTAAAGATCTGACTCAGATAGTCGCCGCCCACGGCTCTCCATATGTAGCCCAGACGACTATGATAGGAAACTTTAAAGATTTTCATCAGAAAGCTCAAAAGGCCATCTATACGGAGGGCGCGACATTTGTAAACGTGCTCTGCCCATGTCCGAGAGGCTGGCAATACCCTGCCGAAATGCTGCCTGAAATCTGCCGCCTTGCTGTTGACACCTGCGTATGGCCTATGTATGAGATTGAAAACGGCGAATATCATCTGACATATATGCCGAAGAAAAAACTTCCGGTTGAGGAGTTCATGAAAGTACAGGGACGTTTCCGTCACTGCTTCAAACCCGGCAACGAATGGACTATCGAAGAAGCCCAGAAATATGTCGATATGAAGTGGGAAGAGCTTCTCTCAAAATGTAAGTGAAGTTACTCAGATAAACATCTCTTCAAATTTATGTTAAAAACTCAAATTTCAAAACATTGAGATTACAGGTCTTTCACCTGTCAACTACTCAATTTCGATGTATTTTCCATTATTTTTGCCCTGTGGTTTTTATTCCACAGGGCAAAATGTTATTATGATGAATTATCTTTTGTACTTTCTTTTACGGTTGCAAAGAACGGCGCCTGTTATGGCAGTACCCGCTGCCAATATGACCACAATCCAAAGGGCGATATTGCTGTCGTCGCCGGTTTCAGTGGAAATGATAGATTCTGTTCCATTTACCGGAATAACTATCTGCTCCTTGCTGATTTCAGTCTGAGCGTTTTCATCTTTGAAATATTTGCCGCATATCTCGCAATACCAACATTCTATGTTGCCCTCAGCAGTTTCTGTCGGTTCTTTTGCCGGAACTTTTTCCAAAGCATGACCTGTTGCAGGAATGTCCGCTACAGTCTTAATCTGCTCATCTGCCCAATCCACAGTGAAGACAGCCGAATAAGTAGTTTCTCCTTTTTCAGTGCAGGTAGCTGCTTTGCTTTGTTCGCTGGTGATTACAGCAGTAGCTTCTTCTTTGTGATTTGCATCATTTCTACAAGTTCGGCTTGCAGTGCAGAATTTGCCGTCCTCGCTCCATACATAAGCGGCTTCATTCCAGTTATGGCCAATGGCACTATCCACGATAGTTTTTGTATCTGTGGTATCGCAGTAGTCGCACTTCGCAGTTTCAGTTCCGTCCACAGTACAGGCAGCATCATTGTTGGAAACATAGTTTGTAAAGGTATGTCCATCATTCACAGTAATCGTATAACTTATGCTGTTTCCGGCTTTATCAGCAACAGTAATAGTTTGAGGTTCTGCTGCTGGAATGACAATATAAAATCCGTCAGCATCCGGTGTCACGATATTTCCATTGATTTTTACACTGTCGAGGCTGTCATCTTCAACTGTAAAGTTTGTTGCTTCGCAATAGGTCTTTCCGTCTTCAATACTTTTTATAACAGGAATTTCTCCATCGTACTCAACGCCTTCAATAGTTATCTGTTTGTCCTCTGTAATTCCTGTAATATTGAAAACTCCATTATCATCACTCTGGATAGCAGTACCATTTACTTTTACAGCAAAATTCTCTCCGGAATAATATCCTTCGTCAAAATCAACCGTAAAGGAAAAATCGCCGTTATACGGTATGCTTGTATTTCCTGTATAATTGATGCTGTAACCGTTTTCTTGAGGCAATGTCACTGTGTAATAGTTTAATATGGGAGTAAATGTGGCAGAATACAGAGCAGCCGAACCGACTGTCGCTCCATCGGCAATCGCAGGACTCCAGCCGGAAAATTCATAGCGGTACTGTGTATCTCCCTCCTTAGAAGGGGTCTGCCTGTTGTAGATCAGCGATGCTCCATATTCATAAATTATTAGCTTTACCTGTACTTGCAGTAACATTTACGTTATCAAGTGTGATGTCTTTGGCAATAAAAATTGCATATGCAGAACTATTAGCATCAGAACTGCCTATATCAAGAGAACTGCCTCCTGTTAATGTAAGTCCATATTGGAAATCATACGAATTAAAAATTCCCGCTGAGTAACCATTATTTGAAGATGCATTGATTTTGTTATTTCCTTCCAAAGAAATTATCAAGTCTCCGCCTTTAAACCAAATACCCGCTCTGTAGTTTGTTGCACTCTCGCCGGAAATCGTTGCATTGTTCAGATATAATGTTCCGTTTGCGTCATAATATACATTGTAATTTGACTCATCAGAC
>CASEDW010000145.1 GCA_949286775.1 uncultured Eubacteriales bacterium
ATGGCAGTAATTGACGAAGCCATCCGTTCAGGACAGACCTCTATTACTCTTACATATGAAGACGTATATGTAAAACCTCAGATCGCTTCTGATAATGCGCAGTTAAATGAAGAAGTGGCTTCTCTGAACGCGCAGATAGATTATCAAAAAGAAGTCGATCGCGTTACAAATGTAACTGTTACTCTTGAATATGAAATTGACGGCGTTCAGAAAAACGCTGTTTTGACTCCTGATATCTTAAAAACGATGATCGTTAATAATCAGGAAAATAAACCTGTCGTATCAGGAGATAAGGTCATCGAATGGCTCACTGCATGGGCTGATGAAAATGACGTTCTTGAAGACGATTATCTTTTTATCAACTGTTATGGAGAGTTGATGTCTCTTCCGAACGGATCTGATACCGGGTGGTCATTTGACATAACTCAGACGGCGCAGGCGATGTATGACGCTGTAGATAAACTCGAAAGCAAAACGGTTTCGCCGATCCTTGTTGATGAAAACGGCAATAAACAGACTGATCAGACTTATGTCGAGATTATAATACCTGAACAGAGGATGATTCTTCATAAGGACGGCCAGATATTAGTAGATACCCCTGTAGTTACGGGATCGCTCTATACGGAACTTGATTATACTACGTATACGCCATCTAATGGAATCTGGCATATTTTCTGGATGACAACGAATTATACTTTAAAAGGGCCTATCCAGGATGACGGTTCCCGTGAATACGAATCAAAAGTTAACTACTGGATGCCTTTTAACGGCGACGTCGGCATACATGATATGAACAGACCCGCATTCGGCGCTCAGATTTACAAATACGCCGGTTCTCATGGCTGTATCAATACGCCTTTAGAAAATGCGGAGACGATATATAAAAACGTCAGCGTCGGTACGCCGGTAATCGTATGGGGAGAAAGCGGCTCTATAGACCAGCAGGCTGCGTCGCAGGCAAAGCTTGAAGATCAGCAAAACTCAATATTTGCATGAGACACGTGACTTATATAATCAAAATAAAACGGTGAATTTTTAATGGCTATTAAAGTTAGGAATAGAGTTAAGGGAAAGTTAATACGGGAATACTATGACTATAACCTTCTGGCGGTAGTCATAATTCTGATGTGCTTTGGTCTTGTCATGCTTTACAGCGCCAGCTCCTATGAAGCTACAAATACATTTAACGATGATATGTATTATTTACAGAGACAGGCTTTAATAGGTTTGCTTGCTGTTATAATCGCCATCTGGGTATCGAGGTGGGATTATCATCTGCTCATTAAGCTTTCTACGCCGTTGTATTTTGTTTCGCTTTTACTGATGGCGGCAGTTAAGTTTACTCCTTTAGGCATAACTGCCGGAGGAGCCAGAAGATGGCTCGGATACGGCAGCGTCAGTATTCAGCCGGCGGAAATAGCCAAGATAGCCGTTATTGTCTGTCTCACGGCGGAGATAATGCGTCTTGGAAGGGAGTTTTATACTAAATCAGGCGTTTTTCGAATACTCATTATGGGATTTTTGCAGGCTTTCGGAGCGTTTTATTTTACCGAAAATCTGAGTACTGCCATAATCATCATGCTTATCTCTGTTTTTATAGTATTTGTGGCGCATCCAAAAACGAAGCCGTTTATAATCGCGCTGATATTTATAGCGGTGCTTGTAATAGTCGGGCTGATTATTTTAAGGTCGAGTCTTCAGGACAGTGACGACTTCAGGATAAGGCGTGTGCTTGTCTGGATGGATCCGGAAAAATATTCGGATCTCGGCGGATGGCAGGTGCTCCAGGGACTGTACGCTATAGGCAGCGGCGGTCTGTTCGGCAAAGGACTTGGAAACAGTACGCAGAAACTTGATACGATTCCCGAAGCGCAGAACGACATGATATTCAGTATTATCTGCGAGGAACTCGGTCTTGTGGGCGCTATAATAGTGCTGATATTGTTTTCATATCTGTTCTACCGCCTGCTTTTTATCGCTCAAAACGCGGCTGATCTGGAAGGATGTCTTATCGCCAGCGGAATATTTTTCCATATTGCGATTCAGGTTATCCTGAATATATGCGTTGTTTTAAATGTGATCCCGACGACGGGCGTTACGCTTCCTTTCGTGAGCTACGGAGGAACGTCTGTCATGTTCCTTATGTTCGAGATTGGAATAGCCCTGAGTATATCAGGGCAGATCAGGATGAAGGTTATACCGGACAAAAAGAGAAACAGGGAAAATACGGCGGCTGCTTCCGGCAGTGCCGTTTCCGCAAAAATCCCTGTTGACAAATAGGTTTTTAACATCTACACTTGAAATCATGAAAAGTTGTATTAAAGGAGTTTTTTGATATGCTTGAAAAGATTCAACAGTTATTATCAGAACAGTTCGGATTTGAAGCGTCTTCAATCACGGAAGATACGGATTTTAAAGATGATCTTGGAGCGGATTCCTTAGACCTTTATGAATTGGTAATGGCTCTTGAAGATGAATATTCAGTTGAAATTCCTGCTGAAGACCTTACCGACATCAATACTGTCGGCGACATTATGAATTATTTAAGAGAAAAAGGTGTGGAGCTTTGATTCTCCGCACTTTTTTCTTTAAATACGGTGGTTGCTATGAAATACAATAAACAGCAGGAAGAGGCCGTCATGCATAAAGACGGCGCGATGCTCGTGCTCGCGGGTCCCGGATGCGGCAAGACGGCTGTAATAACAGGCAGATTAAACAACTTAATAAATATCGGGGTCTCTCCTTCATCTATTCTTGTGGTGACTTTTACAAGAGCCGCCGCAGGCGAGATGAAAGAGAGATTTTTGCGGTTAAGGTCGGAAAATGGCAGCGGTGATAATACGGCGGATGACTCAAAAGTTTCTTTCGGAACATTTCACGGAGTGTTTTATCATATACTTAGAAATGAACTTCGGCTTGATAGCAACTGTATTTTAGGAGAAGAGCAGAAATTTCTGCTTCTTAAGAATATTCTTGAATCATGCAGCGCCGATGAGTACTTTGAAAAGGAACTTACAAAAAATGTCATTCAGGAAATAAGCTATATCAAAGGAAATGGGATTTCATCAAAAAATTTTTATTCCTCTGCGCTTCCTGAGGATACTTTCAGAAAAGTATATGGGCAGTACAGGCTCTGGCTTACGGAAAACAGAAAACTTGATTTTGACGATATCAATACGCTTACATACCGCCTTTTTAAGACGAAAGACGACGCCCTTAAAAGATGGCAGAAACGCTTTAAATATATCTTAATAGATGAGTTTCAGGATATAAATCCTATTCAATACAGGATAATCCGGATGATAGCAGAGCCGGAAAATAATATTTTTATAGTGGGAGACGACGATCAGTCGATATACAGGTTCAGGGGTTCGGATCCGTCGATTATGCTTGGGTTTCCACGCCATTATAAGGATTCTAAAATTGTAAGACTTGTTGAAAATTACAGAAGCACGCCGGAGATATTAAAAGCGGCTTCCACAGTGATATCATGCAATAAAAAGCGTTTTTCAAAAGAACTTTTTACTTCAAATAACAGTGGGAAAAACGTGGATATAGAGGTTTTTGACAATATATGGCAGGAAACGGATATTTTGTCTAAAAATATAAGAGACAATGTCAGCTCCGGGAAAAAATATTCCGATATGGCCATACTCGTAAGAACAAATTTCGGAGCGAGGGCAGCGATTGAAAAACTGATATACGACAGGATTCCTTTCGAGGCGCAGCAGGATATCCCATGTATATTTGATCATTTTATCGCAAAAGACATGATTACC
This sequence comes from uncultured Eubacteriales bacterium, assembly GCA_949286775.1. GTDB lineage: Bacteria > Bacillota > Clostridia > Lachnospirales > Lachnospiraceae > Alectryocaccobium. The sequence continues at coordinate 3,780 of CASEDW010000145.1, forward strand.
TATATGAAGATAGGAAACGGAAGCGATAAGAGAGAAGATTATTTAAAGATAATAAATAAGCCAAACAGATTTATTTCAAGAAACGCGTTCTATGAAAAAAATGTCAGATTTGAAAGCCTCTACTTTTACTATGAAGACAGAGAGTGGATGTGGAAGAGGATCGAGGAACTGGAAGAGAACATTAGGGTCTTAAAAGACCTTCCTCCCTATGGCGCGATACATTATATCAGAAAAGTTATCGGATATGACGAATATATCAGGGACTACGCTCTCGAAAAGAAAGTCCCGGCAAAAGATCTTTTTGACCTTATCGACGAGATAACGGAAAGTGCAAGACCGTTCAAAACCTTTGACGAGTGGCAGAAGCATATACTTGAATACAGTGAAAACATAAAAAAACACGGAAAGAACCAGACAGAAAATACGAATACCGTTAAAATTACGACTCTTCATGGCAGCAAAGGCAAAGAATATGATATAGTATATATACTTGATGTGAACGACGGAGTGATTCCTTTTCATAAGGCTAATCTTGAACAGGATATCGAAGAGGAAAGACGCCTGTTTTACGTAGGCATGACGCGGGCTAAGGAACAGCTGAATATTTACGCGGTAAAAGAACGCTATGAGAAAAAAACGGATATTTCTCCGTTTATAAAAAATCTGATCTGAATAAACCGAAAGGAAAAAGCATGGAAAACAATATTTTACTTATAGACGGCCACAGTATATTGAACAGGGCGTTTTACGCGCTGCCGCTTTTGACTAATTCAAAGGGCGTTTACACGAACGCCATATATGGATTTTTAAATATCATATTTAAAGTCATGGATGAAGTTGAGCCTGATCACATCGCGGTAGCGTTTGATTTAAGCGCGCCGACATTCAGACATAAGATGTATCAAGAATATAAAGGAACGCGAAAACCCATGCCTCAGGAGCTGCGCGGCCAGGTCGATCTGATGAAACAGGTGCTTCGCGCGATGAATATCGAGATCATAGAAAAAGAGGGATTTGAGGCTGACGACATATTGGGAACTGTTGCGAATCTTGCGCAGGAAAAAAATATGACGTCTTCTATTTTATCGGGCGACAGAGATCTTTTGCAGCTTGTAACAGACAAAATTTCTCTGATTCTTCCAAAGACGAGCAAAGGAGAGACGATCGTCGAAACCTTTACGCCGGAACACGTTGAGAAAGTTTATCAGGTGACGCCCCGCCAGATAATAGATCTCAAATCTATGATGGGGGATTCTTCTGATAATATTCCGGGACTTCCGGGCGTTGGTGAAAAAACAGCGGTGAATCTCATAAAGGCATACGGAAGCCTTGAAAACGCCTATGAACACAGAGAGGAGATAAAACCTAAAAAGGCGATGGAGGCTTTCAGAGATCACTATGATCTTGGTGTAATGTCAAAAACATTAGCGACGATAAAAACAGACGTCCCCATAGACGTCGATTTTGACAAACTTAAAATCAGCAATTTTTATTCAGCGGAGGCTTACGTCTTATTTAAAGAACTTGGCTTTAAGAATTATTTCTCAAGATTTGAGGATTCTGAAAAGACGTCAAATAGTGAAATAGAGATAATCATCGAAAGCGATCTTTCCAAGGCGGAAA
>CASEDW010000146.1 GCA_949286775.1 uncultured Eubacteriales bacterium
GGGAAATTGGTTCTTATGAGAAGAGTTTGAAATATTACTCGAGAATTATCGGAATTTCCATATCAAGTCTCGGAACTTCTACGCCGAGATATTTAGAAAGACCGTCTACTATAAATTCGTGATCCTCTTCATGACGAAGTCTTGAAACAGTGAGCACCGCAACAGTTCCGGTTCCTTTTACGCGGATAGGAAAAGCGCCTCCGCATCCGATGTGCTCGTCGTAGTTCATGCACTGACCTTTAAGCGTTTCGCCGACGAGATTTAAAAATGCCGTGAAATGAAGGGAGCTTTTCTCTGTAAGCGCTGTAGTATTAAATTTTTTTGTCATAAAGACGTCGTTGTGTTTGCTTGTCATGGCAGGCATGTACTGCGTGATAACGCTGCCATTCAGCTTTCTGATTACAATACCCATAGGACAGTTTTTTTCTTTCATCTGCTGTACAAAGAAAGTTGTAAGATCCCATGCGTCTTCTTCGCTGAAGTGATCAAACTGAAGTTTTTCCTCCTGCTCTGCGAGGATTTCTACTGCTTTAATAAATCTTTCGTCCATATTTTACCTTCCTTTACTGCTTTGGATATGAGTATTGTAATATTATAAAAGGAAATGTTCAATATGAGGATATAATCATTTTTCGGCGAAAAATGTATGAAATCCGAATGTTTATAGTGATTTTGAGAGTGCAAAGCTTTGGAATCACGGCTGACTCATAGAAAGTCTCGTTTGTCGGGTAACTCATGAATATAATTCAGTATCAAAAATGTGGAGAATTCCGCGACATTATGATATCTTTATGATACCAGGGCCAAAAGGTCTAAACCTACATGTTTATTTTAAGAATTAACGGAGGAATATCATGTCTTCAATGACTGAATATAAATGCCCGTCATGCGGAAGTACGCTGGAATTCAATCCTGAAAAAGGTAAACTTTTCTGCGAAGCATGCGGCAATGAATATGAAACAGACGCTATAAAGGCGTTTATGAAAGCTTCTGAAAATGAGGAAACGCAGGAGCGTAAGCATTTTAACTGGGACGAATACAGAAAAAACAAGGAAGAGTACAAACCTCTGGAGGGCGTCAAGGTGTACGTCTGCCAGTCGTGTGGAGCATCTATAGAAACTGACGAAAATACAGCGGCGACAAAGTGCCCGTACTGCGACAGCAATGTTATTCTGACTGATAAGGTATCGGGCGCGTTAACGCCAAACGCCATCATACCGTTTAAGATCACGCCGAAAGATCTTCCCAAGCTGATCAAAAAGTACTGCAAAGGTAAAAGACTTATTCCGAAGGGCTTTTTTGATAATAATAAGATAGGACGTCTTCAGGGCGTATATGTACCTTTCTGGCTTTTTGACTGCCATGCCGACGGCGAAGCTGCATATATGGCGACGCGCGTCGTTATAACAAGGCAGGGAAAATACGACTGTTACACGACTTCTTACTATCTGCTTGAAAGGGAAGGAGAGGTGACGTTTAAAAATATTCCTGTGGATGCCAGCATGAGGATCGATAACGATCTGATGGATTCGGTAGAGCCATTTGATTTAAACGCCCTTGAAGAATTTGACAAAGCCTATTTATCGGGATTTCTGGCCGAGAGTTTTGACACCGATCCTGATACCGAAATGGATCGGGCTTCTGACAGGATGAAAACATCTATGATAAATTCTCTGAGACAGTCAGCCGTCGGATACAATACCGTCATTCAGAAATCAGGAAATATCAATATAGACGGCGCTGATGTAAAATACGTTCTTTTGCCGGTTTACTTTTTGAATTGCACATATAACGGAAAAAACTACAGATACGCTATCAATGGACAGACCGGAAAAATAGTAGGGGAACTGCCTATAAGCATGAAAAAATGCGCCGCTTATTTTGGAGCTGTAGCGGCAGGCGTATTCGCAGTCGTATTTTCCATTTTGCAGTTTTTATTATAAGAGAAGGAGTATCTGATGATGAAGAAAATATTTGCGAGCCTTCTGTCTTTTTTGTTTATCGCGTCTTTTGCGTGTACATGTTTTGCGGATTCAGGAAAACCGCCATGGTTTCCTGATGATCTTGAGAGTTTTGAGGATTTTCATGATGAAAACGCTCCGAGAGTCGTTGATAACGCGGACGTGCTTACCGATGATGAAGAAGCCGTTCTGCTTGAAAAAATACGGGATATAACTGACCGGACAGGATTTGATCTTGTCATCTATACGACGCCGACTTCCTATGATTACGGTTCCGACAGGGCGCTGTTGGCGCGGGACTTCTATCAGTTTAACGGTTACGGATATGATGAGGAGTACAGCGGCTCTGTTTTCATGATATGTTTTGAAGAAGGCAACAGAGGCTGGGAATCTCAGGGCTGCGGCCGTGTCCGGGAATATTTCACTGAAGAAAATATAAACGCTCTGGATGATTATATAGATTCCGACATGCGAAACGGCGATTATTATGAAGCGATGCTGACGTATACTGACAAATTATCGGAACTTTATTCGACGGGAACTCTTGTATACGATGAGGACAATACTGTTTTTAATATTGGGTTTTCGGCAGTGATAGCGGTAATAATAGCGGCTATCGTTGCGAGAGTTCTTTACTCGGGAATGAAAAAAGTAAAAACAGCGACAAACGCCGATCTTTATATAGTTCCCGGCAGCGAACATATAAGGGTCAGCAAAGACCACTTTTTGTATATACATACAAGGCGTGAGTTAAGGCAGGAGGACAATGACGGAGGAGGCTCGACATTTTCGAGCGGATCGTCGTCAGGCGGAAGAAGCTTTTCCGGCGGCGGACGCAGCTTTTAAAGATTTCCGTTAAAAAAACAAGCATATTTCCGGAGGAAATATGCTTGTTTTTTAATCATTTAATATAAATTTTTTACTCTTCGATAGGTTTGATATCGTCAGCGATGATGAGTTTAGCAGCTGTAGCAGCCTGAATCTCTTCGATCGTGAACTCAGGGTTGTACTCTTTGAGAACAAGTCCTTTGTCAGTAACTTCGATAACGGCCATCTCTGTGATGATAAGGTCTACAGCGCCTTTTGCCGTAAGAGGAAGAGTACACTCAGGAAGGATCTTTGGATTGCCCTTCTGTGTATGCTCCATAGCTACGATAGTTTTTTTAGCACCTGAGAGAAGATCCATAGCGCCGCCCATACCGGGAACCATCTTTCCAGGGATAATCCAGTTAGCGATATCTCCGTGCTCTGAAACCTGAAGAGAGCCAAGGATAGTAGCGTCTACATGCTGTCCGCGGACGATGCCGAATGAAAACGCTGAATCGAAGTACATTCCGTCAGGTTCAATGCCTGAATACTGTCCGCCGGCGTTTGTGATATATTCAGCGTCAGGATGATCAGGATCAGCGGCTGTAAGACCGATATATCCGTTTTCTGAATGAAGTGTAAGCTTTACGCTTGGGTCTACATAATCAGGAACCATTGTAGGAAGTCCGATACCAAGGTTTACAACATCGCCGTCATGAAGCTCTTTGGCAACACGTTTTGCAATATAAGGTTTGATCTCGCTTCTTTCCATTATTCAGCATCCTCCTTAAGTACAATATAATCTACGAAAATGTAAGGTGTTTCAACATAGTCAGGTCCGATCTCTCCAGTAGGAACGATCTTTTCAACTTCCGCGATAGTGATATCGCATGCAGCGGCCATCAATGGGTTAAAGTTACGTCTTGCGCCTTTGTAGCGGACGTTTCCTGATTCATCGGCAACAAATCCATGGATAATAGCGACGTTTCCGCGCATAGCCGGCTCGAGAAGATAATCTTTTCCGTTGTAGTTGATAGTCTGAACGCCCGGAAGTGTAGTCGGAGCTTCGGGATCGGCAACGATAGTACCTACGCCTGTAGGTGTGAGGAAGCCTGCGATGCCGGTTCCGCCGCAGCGGATCTGCTCTGCGAGTGTTCCCTGTGGCTGAAGCTTAAGCTCAATTTCTCCTGCATTGTATTTTTCCGCTACTTCTTTATTTAATCCAACGTGAGTAGCAATAAGGGTTTTAATAAGTCCTTTGTGAAGAAGAACTCCTGCACCCTGATTTTCATATCCGCAGTCGTTGCAAACAACTGTAAGATCTTTTGCTGTTATTTCACCAATAACAGTATGCGCTGTTCCGTGTGTCATAAAGCCGCCGACCATAACTGTATCGCCGTCTTTTACAAGCGCGGCAGCTTCTTTAGCAGTGACAATTTTTGCTTTAGCCATTTCATTCCTCCTAAAAAATCAATAATGATATCATATAAAAAATAATTAACCATATGACTTATTATCGTCAAATATTACAGCAATGTCAAATGATATTTCATTTTAAGCTTACAATTTTAAGGTTGAAGTGATATGATAAAGAAAAGTAGAGTTTTGGATTTTTTATAAGGAGGTATAGGATGTATTGCGTCGGCGACTTTGTTGTTAAACCTAATACAGGTGTTTGCAAAATAGATGAGATTGTTCATTTGAATCCGGATGGGACAGAAGAAAAAGAGTATTATGTCCTGCTTCCTGTGGAAAATGAAAAATCTAAAATGTTTGTTTCGGTTGATGTTGACAGAAAACGTCTAAGACCTGCGATGTCAGAAGAAGAAGCAAGAACGTTTATGAGAGAGATACCCGCTATTGACGAGACAAAGATCCCGAGCGATAAACTGCGTGAGCAGCAGTACAAGGAAGCCTTCAGGACAAATGAAGCAGGGGCGCTTGTAGGAGTGATAAAGAGTCTTAATACACGGATAAAGAGCAGGATAGCGATCGGAAAAAAGATAACCACGACAGATGAAAGGTATCTGCATCAGGCGGAAAAAGCCCTTTATACGGAGCTCGCTTTTTCACTTAAAACGGATTATTCGAAGATCAGAAAAAAGATTATGGAGATGATAGAAGGATGACTAAACCTGCGCCGTGGCTTCACAATCCGAAATCTACTGTTGAAGTGCTTAAGAAGTATGATTTCAGATTTCAGAAAAAGTTCGGACAGAATTTTCTAATAGATGAACATGTGTTAAATAAAATAATAGACGCCGCCGGCGTAGGAAAAGACGATTTTGTATTGGAGATAGGACC